>JAFMNH010000018.1:24651-31594 GCA_017859335.1 Rhodothermales bacterium
CGGTTTTTGGATGAAACGTCGAGCCCGTTCAGGATGAGCGCCGGAAGGATGACCAATGCGTACCAGAGAGGCAGTAACAGCACAGAGGCAAATGAAGCGTTGAGCCAAATCATGGGCCACTTGATGGTCAGGCGCCAAGCCAAACTGCCAAAGGGCCCATAGGTATACTCCACGAGGTCTGCCTGCAGCCCGGCTTCAGCCAGCTTGCTGCGTACTTCGTCCTTTCCGTACCCATCGCGAACGTGCTCCCCGATGAAGCTCTCGCCTTCCGTGTGGACGTCGGAGCCACCCTGATCCGAGGGCGTGTTGATGATAACGGTGCCGCCAGGGCGCAGGACGCGGTGGAAATGCTTGAATACCGTCACATCTTCAAGAATGTGCTCCATGACATCTACCGAAAGGATCAGGTCGAACGGCCCCTCGGCCTTCAGGTCAGTCAGGTCGTCAATGGCAAACGACACCCGATCTGCCATTCTTTCCTGCTTCAGGAAAGCCTCTGCGCGATCAAGATAGTCTTGCTTGATATCCACGGCATGGATGGTCGCGGCGGGCCATCGGCGCACGATCCACCAAGCAAACTGTCCGAATCCGGTCCCGGCGTCGAGGATACGCAGCGCCCTGTCTTTGGGGCCGATGGCCCGCCGCAAGGCCCGTCGAACATGCCATGCACGAAGGAAAAACAGGTGCAGAAGGCGAAAAAAAAGAGCCGTCCGCCACCGACTGCCGGCAACGAGGCTCCCGAATCGGTCTTTTACCGGGTCGTAATCCATGGGCGCACGGTAGCTGGTTCTGGTTGCCTCAGGCGGAAAGGAAGGGCTCAATGAAATGCTCCCACGAAAATCGGTTCCGGGAGCGCGCCGCACCCCGGCTCAGACGGGCCAAGATGTCCGGCTCCTCGATCCGATCGATGGCGGTCGCCAGGGCGACCGCATCCTCGGGCGCCACGACAAGCGCATCCTCCTCATGCGTGGCCACCTCGGGCAGGCCGCCGACGCCGGTTACGATGACAGGCTTGCCAAAATGGAAGGCCGTCTGCACGACCCCGCTTTGCGTGGCACTGCGGTAGGGCTGCACAACGGCGTCGGCAGCTGAAAAGTAGAGGGCCACCTGATCATCAGGAATGTAGCGGTCCTCCAATCGTACTCGATCCGACAATCCCTCCGACCGAATGAGTGCATCGGCCGAAGCCCGGTCCTCGTACCACTCTCCTGCAACCACGAGGTGCGGCCTGCTGGTGGTACGGGTCATGGCATCAAGCAGGATATCCACCCCTTTGTAGTGGCGCACGAGACCAAAGAACAACAGCAGGGTACCCTCCTGCGGCAAGCCAAGGGTTCGCCGCGCTTCGACCCTGTCCATGCCATCACCGAACTGATCGTAGGTCGGATGATGCCGCACCTCGATATCGATTCCGGGTCCGGACTCGATGCCCATCGCCATGAGATCCCGACGTACTGTTTCGGACAGGGCCACGACGTGTTCGCAATGCTTCAGGAAGCGGCGCGTCAGGGGTCCTGAAAACGGCTGTCCCTCGTGTGGACGGGCATTGTGTACGATGGCAGAACAGGGGATTCCCTCCTGGTGCAATCGTGCGGCCACACCAGCGTATGCAGGCGCAAAGAACGGCATCCAGTGCATGAACACGGCACGGTCGATACCCTTCTTCGACAGGTATCTGGCTGCCTTCTTCCAGGACCACGGGCCCATGGAATCAAGAAGGCGCGAGGCCTCCATCAGCGGTTCGGCGGCGCCGGTTTCCTGATTTCGCCCCGGAAACAGCAATGACGGATACAAACGGCGAAACGAGACGACATCGGTCACACAACCGGCCTCATCAAGCGCCTTCCGGAAGCGCTCGGTAAACTGGGCAATACCTCCCCGGTAGGGCGGGTAGGGACCGATGATGCCAATGCGCGGGGGCACCTCAGGCATCCGGGCGCTCCTCCAGCCCAGCTGCCTGGGTAGTGAGTGGACGCGCTGTCATCGGCTCCGGGGCACTGCCACCCGGCTCAAGCCTGTCCAGAATATGCAGCGTATCCGTACGCTGCATGCGCGGCTCCACGATCATCTGGCCGATGAGCCCGGTGGTAAACATCTGCACACCAACCAGAATGAGGGCGACACCCAGGAGCAGCAGAGGGCGGTCTCCAATCGGCTGCCCGAAGAAGAGCTTGTCAATCGATATCCAGAGGCTGATCAGGAATCCACCGAAGAAAGCCAGCGTACCGAAGGTGCCAAAAAAGTGCATCGGACGCGAGGCAAACCGGGTCATGAACGTGACCGACAACAGATCCAGGAAACCCCGCAGGAAACGCTCCAAGCCGAACTTGGTCCGCCCGTGCCGTCTAGGATGATGCTGCACCTCTTTTTCTGTGATTCGGTCGAAGCCTTCCCACTTGGCCAGCAGCGGGATATACCGATGCAACTCCCCATGCACCTTGACCGACTTGACCACCTCGCATCGATAGGCTTTCAATCCACAATTGAAATCGTGCAACGGGATACCTGCAATCCGCCGGGTGACGAAGTTGAAAAAGCGACTGGGCACCGTTTTTGACAGGGGGTCGTGGCGTTTACGCTTCCATCCACTGACCAGATCATACCCCGTCTCTAGAAGCGCAATGAGCCCGGGAATCTCCGCGGGATCATCCTGAAGATCCCCGTCCATGGTTATCACGTAGCGACCCCGGGCCCGCTCGAAACCAATGGCCAGAGCAGCGGACTTCCCATAGTTGCGACGAAACCGGATACCCGCCACCCGGGCGTCACGCTGATGCATTTCAGCAATCACATCCCATGTCTCGTCCGTCGAGCCATCGTCGACCAGGATAACCTCGAATGTGAACCCGGCGCCGTCGCAGACACTGCGGATACGGTCCACCAACTCGGGAATCGAACCCTCCTCATCCAGAACAGGAATGACGATGCTCAACCGTGGTGGATCGAAAGCGGTCATGATGTGGGAAAAGCGATCGTGGCGGAATCAGGCCAGAAACATGGAGGAACGGTGGAAGCGCCGCGTTGCATGCGGTGGGCGCCTCAAACGTCGATGGTCGCGTACTTGGCGTTGCGCTCGATGAACTTGCGGCGAGGTTCAACCGCATCTCCCATCAGCGTACTGAAAATGCGATCGACGGCAGCGGCATCCTCAATTGTCACCTGCTGCAACATGCGCGTCGAGGGATCCATGGTGGTTTCCCAGAGCTGATCAGGGTTCATTTCACCAAGACCCTTGTAGCGCTGGATGGTAACCTTCTTGCCATCATCACCGCCGAGTTCGGCCACGGCTTCCCTCAGCTGATCGTCGTTCCAGCAGTAGCGCTCCTGTTTGCCTTTCTTGGCCTTGTACAGGGGTGGAAGGGCCACGTAGACATACCCTTGTTCGACGAGGGTCCGCATCTGACGATAGAGGAACGTGAGCAAGAGCGTGCGAATGTGGGCACCATCCACGTCGGCATCCGTCATGACGATGATCTTGTGGTAGCGCAGCTTCTCGGGATCGAAGACATACTCACCCACACCCAAGCCGGTACCCAGGGCCGTTACGATGTTCTTGATCTCCTCGTTGGCCAGAATCTTGTCGATACGTGCTTTTTCCACGTTCAGGATCTTGCCTCGAAGAGGGAGGATGGCCTGAAAATGCCGGTCACGCGCTTGCTTGGCACTACCACCGGCAGAGTCCCCCTCCACCAGATACAATTCGCACTCTTCCGGCGTGCGCGAAGAGCAGTCGGCCAGCTTGCCGGGCAAACCGCCACTGGAAAAGGCGTTCTTGCGCTGCACGAGTTCGCGGGCCTTTCGCGCGGCATGGCGTGCCTGGGCGGCCAGCACCACCTTGTCCACGATGCGCTTGGTTTCCTTGGGGTGGTCCTCAAGCCACTCAGCCAGCTTCTCCGATACGAGCGACTCGACGGCGCCCTGGACCTCGGAGTTGCCAAGCTTGGTCTTTGTCTGCCCCTCGAACTGCGGCTCAGCCACTTTTACGGAGAGTACCACCGTAATGCCTTCCCGAAAATCGTCGCCCGAAAGCTCGAGCTTCACGTTCTTGAGAAGGCCGTTCTTGTCGGCATGGCCCTTGAGTGTACGCGTCAGTGCACGGCGGAATCCGGAGACATGTGTTCCGCCTTCATGCGTGTTGATGTTGTTGACGAAGGAGAGCACGTTCTCCGTGTACCCGTCATTGTAGCGCATGGCCAGTTCGACGGGCACCTCCGCATCTTCGTCGCCGATGTAGATCGTCTCGTCGTGGATGGGTGAACGCGACTCGTCGAGATAATCCACGAACTCCACGATCCCACCCTCGAAGTGATAGACCTCCTGCAGGGGCTCAGCCTCCCGTTCATCCGTAATGCTGATGGTAACCTGCCGATTGAGGTAGGCCAGTTCGCGAAGACGGTCAGCCAACGTGTCAAAACGGAACTCTGTAATGGCGAAAACCGACGGATCTGGCCAGAACTGAACCAAGGTTCCGTTGGCCTCGTCATTGGTCATGTCCCGGACTTTCTCCACAGGGCCGTCAGGAACACCCATCTGATAGGACTGCTTCCAGACCGCATCGTTCTTCCAGACGGTGGCCTCAAGCTTCGTCGAAAGTGCGTTGACACACGATACCCCGACTCCGTGGAGTCCACCGGACACCTTGTATGTATCCTTGTCAAACTTTCCACCCGCGTGCAGGGTGGTCATGACGACCTCGAGGGCTGATCGCTTCTCCTTCGGATGCAGGTCCACCGGAATACCGCGTCCGTTATCCCGCACCGCAATGGATCCATCCCTGTGGATGGTTACCAGGATGGTATCGCAGTGCCCGGCCAGTGCCTCATCGATGGAGTTGTCCACGACTTCGTAGACCAGGTGGTGCAGACCGCGCACACCCACATCGCCGATGTACATGGCAGGGCGTTTGCGAACGGCTTCCAGTCCTTCGAGGACCTGGATATTCGAGGCACCGTATTGTTTCTGTTCAGGTGTTTCAGCCATGGAAAGGAGGCTTCGGAGAGGTGGATTCGATGGGGCGCCCGAGACGCTGTATGGAACCTCAGAAACTACGATATCCCGATGCGATAATCGACCCCGGAATCGATGGGCAACGCGTCAGGGGAGACCAGAGCCCGATCCCGTGCGGGATGGTCAGCGGACATCCCCGAAAGCCTCCTCGAAGGACAGACCGATCTCGAACCCTCCCTTGCCAGGCGCACCTGGTTGAAACGGGGAGCGATCCCGTCTGCGGATGGGTATGACCCACTCGGTAAGGAATCGATTCTGACGCTCCGCCTCCCACGAGTCGTAGACGGACGAGGTGCCCACGGCAAGTTGGGCCCTGATGCGGACTGCTTCCAGGCTTGCAAACCAGGCCTCGATTGGTTCCAGGACAGGAAGCGAAATGACAGCGCTGTGCAAACCCTGCGGGCCTTCCCGGAAATGAATAGCCAGTTCGGCATCATCGTGATGGTCCGGGACAAACAACAGGATATTCTTCACATTGGTAGTCCATCGTCCGGACTCTTCCCGCACGGCAACGACCCCCGACACATCCGCAGAAAACCGACTGGCAACAGCCATATCCACTCCCAGATTCCGCCATCGGCTCGCCGACTCCCGTACGGCAACAGCCCAAGCCGTTGGGAGTGTTGCTCCAGTGGCAGCATGTGAATAAAGCATGGCACCCGACGGCGGAGAGGGCCATGAGCGGTATCCGACAACCGACATATGAGGGTCCAATGGGCCAAAGAGCATGTCTCTGGTTACCTGCAGGCACGCAGTGACAGGATCTGGACTATCGGCAAAGAACGCACGACAGAACGATATGGGCAGTACGGGCAAAGGCAGGTCAATACGCTGACCCGCAGATCCCAGGTCTAAGCCCATCATTCGAGTGAAATATCCATCGCTCTCAACCCGGATGACAGCCACGGGTGATGTAAACCCTTTCACATCAATGTAGCCAACCCCTGTACTTACGGTCTCCTCTGCCATGACCCGACCTGCCTCATCCAAAAGGGTAATCGTGGCAGGAAGGGCTGCATCTGTCCACCAATCCACCGGGTACAGAACGAGACCCGGTGGGTAGGTCACGTTCAGCAGCAGATTGTCGCGCGTCGAGCCGAACGCATTTTGGGCATGCAGGTGAATGGTAACCGTGCCAATCTCTTTTCCGGGTCGGATTCGCAGCAGGATCTGCCCTGCCTCCTGATCAACTTCCACAGCCAGTTCCTCATCCGGATGCAGCGGCTCCACCCACACACTATCCGCCCACAGTACATGATTGCCCAGATCGATAATCGTCTCCTTATCCGGGCGGGCAAGCGTCGCATGAAGAGGATCCAGATTCATTTCGGGAGCCCAGCCCCCAAATGCCAGTTGCGCCGACGCGCTGTCCCCAAGGCTGGAGATGCAGGTAAGGTCTGCACGCGCAGGCCGAGGAATGACGAGGTGCATGGAATCGGCAAACTCGTTCAGCCCGGTTCCCCGTGCCAGGTACCCGGGTGAATCCTCGAGGGGACCCGTCAACCTCACTTCCTCGATGGTTGCAGTGCTCGTGTTCGTCGTGCAGCCGAAGCGGAGCACGGTGGCATAATCCGGTGCCCCTCTCGTTGCCGTTGCGTCGAGACGTGCCTCCAACAAGCCCGGTGGCTGCGGCTCCGGTTCATAAGGCACCTCGGAGTCCATGCTCGAGGTGGCATCACAAGCGGTGAAGAACAGTATTCCCAATAGTAGTCGAAATGGGAGTATGTGCCGACGAGGGAGCATCAAACCACCGGGAAAAAGGAGCCTTGGAAGACAGGATACGTCACCCTGTACTCAGGACCAGTCGAAGGGAAATCGAACCGTGCCAAGCAGGATGCGAACGAGCAGGCTCTTGAGACGAAGGCGAATACGCCGGAGGTATCAGACCTCGAGATAGCGCATGAACTCCTGTACCCGGTCGAGGAGATCTTCGGCA
>JAFMNH010000113.1 GCA_017859335.1 Rhodothermales bacterium
AGCATCTGGGTAGTGCCGGCACGTTCCGTACCGAAGACTCGGCAGACGTCATTGCCGCCAAGGCCCGTACATTCTACATCATCACGGCAGTTGTCATTGCCGCCTGCGCAGCGTTCGGACTCATGGTTTCCTCTGGCGTCATTGACCTGACGCTCACGCAGATTGCCGAAGGACTGGGCTCGAGCATCCTGATCATCGTGGGTCTCTACTTCGGATACCTGATTTTCTTTGCCGGCTATGGCAGCGCCGAAAAGAAACGTCTGGGAGTCATTCTGTGGCTTTTCGTGCTGGCAGCCATTTTCTGGTCCGGATTCGAGCAGGCGGGATCGTCGCTCAATCTGTTTGCCGAGCAATATGCCGATCGGGATTTCGGCTCGTGGGAGCTGCCTGCCAGCTGGCTGCAGTCGGTCAACTCCACCTTCATCATCATCTTCGCGCCGCTCTTCGGATCCCTGTGGCTGGCCCTGGCCAAGATGCAGAAGCACCCCCACTTCCTGACCAAATTCGGTCTGGGTCTCTTGGGCCTTGGTGGCGGTTTCTTCGTCGTGGCCTGGGGGGCGGTCAATGCCGAGCCGGGCACGGTGGGCATTACGTTCCTTGTCGTGATGTACTTCTTGCACACGGTGGGCGAACTGTGCCTGTCCCCTGTGGGCATGTCGTCCATCACGAAACTGGCGCCCGAAGGCCGTGTGGGCCAGATGATGGGTATCTGGTTCGTTGCCACGGCCCTTGGCAACCTGTTTGCCGGCCTGGTGGCAGGTGACGTCGAGCAATTGGGCTACGATGGACTCTTCGCTCAGGTGGCTTGGATCAGCGCCGGTGCCGGATTGGTGGCGCTGCTGCTCTCGAAACCCATGAGGAAGCTGACCGGGGATATCAGCTGAGCAGGCAGAGAATCCTCAAGAATATGGGTGGGGCGGCCGGACATCAGTCCGGCCGCCCCGCACTGCTTCATAGGGACCTTAAAACGTCGGATTGATGCGCAGCCAGATCGAGGGGTCTCGTCCCGAACCCAGATCGCGCAGAGGCCACGAGACCTCGATGCGAACCTGGCGCTCGTCGAAGGCAAGGCCGAACCCAGCCGACGAAACGACGTCATCCATGGCGAAGGCGTTCATGCCCGCCTGTCCGTTTGTCCAGCCGGCGTCAAACAGACCCAGCACCGTCACATTGTTCAGGAGCCAGTCCGCAATATCCGGGTCGTAAAGCGCCAGTTCGATGTTGGCCAGTGCCATGCGCGTTCCCGCGAACTGGTTCTGATCATAGCCGCGCACCGAACCGATTCCTCCCAACGTAAAGGTCCTTTGGAGCGGCAGGGTGCCATCACCAAAGCCTCCGCGCAGTCGGACGCTGAGACCTGCGTCCTGACTCATGCGGGCATAGGCCCGGACGTCACCGAGGTACCTGGCGAAGTCAAAATCGCCTCCCAGGCCCTGACCGATTTCTGCTTCGAGGCGGAATGCCACGCCGCGGGGCCGATCTGCGAGGTCCCGGATGCTGCCGCCGTCCAGCGTGAGCACAACGGAGTTCATCTGCCCCTCGTCAATGGCCGGATTGGAGCGAAACGAACCGTCCCCAAAGAGTGACCATCGCGTGGCGCGCCCAAGGCTCAGGTACTCCTCGCTGCGGTAGGCTGCGCTCAGTTGGGCAAAACGGGTCAATCGAGCGACCGCATACCCTGTCCACCCCTCGGTGCGGTAGTAATCGTAGAAGTCATTGCGGAAAAAGAAAGCAGCAGCGGTGTTTTCTCCCCAGGCTGCCTTCCAGAGGTCATCTGTATCGATACTGCGCTGGTATGAACCACCGATTTTCAGGTCGACGTTCGGATTGGTCTGCCGACTGCCCATGCGGGTTTCCAGTCCCAGGCGGTACTGCCATTCGTCCATGCCGAAAGCGTAGCCTCCCTGTCCGTAGATACGACCGCGTTCATCACTTGACCAGCTCAGGGGCGCTCGCGATGCGCCCAGGAAGAGGCCCTCGACCCGGTTGTATCGCACCGCAGGCAACGCGCGATAGGTGGCCTGCGTCTGATAGGGCCAGCGCTCATTCCATTCGCCGAAGACATCCGCGCCGCTCCAGGAGTCGAATCCGCCACTCTTCCATGAATCCCGCCACGCATCGGGATCGCGACTCCATTGACGTTCCCTTGCTTTCCGTTCCCACCGGCCGTCCTGATCCCACCAATCATCGTCGTCTGTGTGGATCGTAATCCGGTCCTGATCGGTGCGGATGACGTAGCGATGAGGCCGCTTCTTCTGGATCCTGATATGGTCTCCCGGGGGCACGTCGAGCGCCTCCGAAAGCTCACCCAATGCCGTGTCCAGTTCGGCAGCCAGCATGTCATGGCCCCGCTCGTCAAGCTGCGCCAAGAGCGCAATCAGGTCGCGTTCGACTGCCTGCATCATGGCCAGCATGTCTTCCTCAGCCTCTCCGTGGAACCCACCCGTAGCCGGTCCGCCGAGGATCAGGCGCTCGTTGATGGCCCTGGCCTGATCAGAAATGACCTCCGCGTCAAGCTGCTCGCTGATCTCTTCCAGCACCGAGACAACGTTACCCACGGCCGAAACCAGGGCCTCGTACTGCGCCGGTATCGTGTCCTCCTTGATTTCCTGTGCGTGACCCTGCTGCACGGGAAGGAGAAGTATCGAGAGTAGAACCAGCCTGATAAGGTTTCGGGTCGTGCCTTCAGAAAGGAAGGTGAAGGGCATTGGTAAGCGCATACCGGTCATTCGTAGTGCCATGGTGGGTATCGTAGCGTACTCGGGGTGAATGGTCCGACTACGTAAACCACCGAAAACAGTTACAGACGCACGTGCCGCATGGGAGCCATCACGCGCCGGATCCACGCAGGGCCGGGACAAACAGGATCAGGATGATTCCCTGGGTTACGACGGTGGCCCAGGCCGCACCGACCGCAGACAGATCGGGAATAAGCAGCAGGTTGAGCCCGATGTTGATGGCGGCAGCTGCGGCCAGGATGATGGCCAGCCGGTTCTGTTGATGCGTCGCGGTCAGGTGCGTCGTCGCCATCTGGTTGATGGCATTGAGCACGAATGAGATGAGCAGGATGCGCAGAAGGGGCACGGCGGGCGCTGCTTCCGGACTGGGATCCAGGAAAGGGATGAACCAGGGCGCCAGTATCCAGACAACCAGACCAGCCAGTGTGGCCACACCGGCCATTCCGAATATTCCACGTCGGAAAAGACGATTGAAGGCACCGGCGTCCGCGCCCCGCAGCGCCGAGAGCCTGGGCAGTAACACGGAAGACACGATGTAGGGAAGGAGTACCATGGCCTCCGTAATCCGGAAGGCCAGGCCGTATTGCCCCGTGACGAGCTCGCCTTGCATGGCTTCCAGCATGATGCTGTCCGTGCGATAGTAGAGCAGGACGAAGATGGAGGAGAGGCCGAGTGGGATGGCATGGGGAAGGGCTCTGCGATAGAAATCCCACGACAAATGGCTCAGCCGGAAGGGTGCCACGCGGCGCACGGTCCACAGGAACGTACCCAGGAAAGCCAATCCCATGCCTGCTCCCATACCCATCATGGCCGATGCGGCGCTCGGCGCCATCAGGAGGGCCCACGTACCGGCCCCGATGACCAGCAGCTTCTCGAGGAGCGTAGAGCCCGCTTCCATCTGGAACTGCTCATGCGCCCGGAAGAGGGCCCGGCAGTACTCCAGCAGGTTGCGAAAAAAGACGTAGATCCCAGCGAACACGACGACATCCAAGGCGCCTGTGCCCAGCCACACTCGAATACCAAGGCCCATCCCGATGGCGGCCAGCGACATGACCATGCGCGAAATGAGCAGGTTGGAGAAGAAAAGGCCGGCTTGCGACCGATCCCGTGCCACCTCGCGAATCGTATAGGGCGAAGAGCCCAGTGTCAGCGAGCCGTCACAGATGCTCATGAGCGCCAGAGCGGCCGTCAGTACGCCGTACTCGGCCAGACCCATGTACCGGATGCAGACCAGCGTGATGAAAAGGAACCAGGCGGGCTTGACGATCAGGTTTGGGAACGTCATCCAGCTCATGTTCCGCACCAGCCCCTGTGTGGCCGCGTTACTCATGGGCGCATGACCTCCGTAATGAGGGCGTCCCACGCCCCATCGACAACATCCGGAGCAAACCGCTCCTCAAACTGCTGCCGTGCATTGACTGCCGCCGTGTGCCAGGCCTCCGGCGTGGCCAATGAGCGGACCGCATCGGCCAAGGCGCTTGGTTTGCGGGCCGACACGACCAATCCGGCGGCTGAGTCACCGCCCGCACCAATCATGTCGGGCATCCCCCCGTCATCGGCAACAACGCAGGGTGTCCCCGCCGCCATGGCCTCCATGATCGAGAGCGGTTGGGCTTCGCGCAGCCACGAGGGAAGGACGAAGAGATCGGCTGCAAGATGGCGCTCACCAATCTCGGATCGCTTCTGGAGAAGACCCTCGTAGCGGACGCAGTCACCGACACCGAGCCGCTCGACGGCGGCATCGAAAAGGGGACGCTCCGAGGGCCTCGGCCATCCTCCTGCAAACGCCCACTCAAAACGGGTATCGTCGTTCTTGAGCAGGGCGGCTGCTTCAAGCACATCTTCCCAACCTTTTTCCCGGATCATGTTGCTCAGGAACAGCACTTGGAACGGACGCCCCGGGCCGCGCTCGATGCGCTCATCGAGCGCGGCCCGCCCCGGAATGAGAGCGGCATCGAGCGTATTCGGAATGACCTGTCGCTGAGCCTGCGGTATCCATGCAGCGCAGGCCTCCGAAAGCACGGACGTTGTGAATACCACACGTTCCAGCCCGGGAATCAAGCGGCGGGCCGACCAGGCGGTGGCCGCGTTTTCAAAGACGGATGCAAACTTGCCCCAGTGGGAGACGGCAATGGTGCGCCGACCCTTCAGCCGGGGAAAGACCGTACCTACATCCCGGAAATGCCCGACTGTTTCCGGGGAAATAGAGGTCCAGATGACGGGCGCCTCCGGGTACATGGCAAGCGCATCGGCCAACTGCCTGCCTGCCGCCCGGTAGTGTGTCAGCTTGGACCACGCGGAGGCGCCCGCCGGTATCATCGTGTTGATCCTGTGGACCTGGCTTTGCGATGACAGGTACCCATACAGCCGCTCCGTGGCCATGGATTGCCCATCCGGCGGCGGCGGAAAGCGCCCAATCAGGATGATATGTCCGGGCATCGTCATCCTAGGCGGCAGGCTCCACGTCCTGGATGCTGACGTCAGGTGCCACGTGCCCGATGGCTGCCATGATGCCACTGACCATGATATCCAGTCTCAACTCCCGACGCGCAAAACTGGCTGCACGCGCTTGGTAGGCTGCCTGCTCGCGGAGTACCTCTTGTGCAGCGTTGGCCAGATCGGATGCGCTGTTGCTTGAGGCAAAGCGCCCGTTTTCGGCATCCCTGACGTAGGTCCATTCCGGGCTGTGGCCCACACCTCCGTCGGTAGGAGCGGGAGCAACGACAGGCACCCCCAGCGCAAGGGCATGATTGACAGAAAGCCCCAGGTAGCCCGGATTGACCAGCACGTCGCAGGCGGCAATCCAGGGCGCGGATGCCTTCAGATCGGTCATGGCGCCCAGGAAGCGCACGTGCACGTTTTCGTGCGGCGTCATGGCCTCGACAGCGCTGCGTTCGGGTCCATCTCCGATCATGACCACGGATACCGCACTTCCACGCTCTTGAGCCAGCGCACGCGCAACCTCTACTACGCGAACAGGTCCTTTTTCTGGGATCATCCGGCCCAGGAAAAGCAGCGTGGGCACGTCCGGGAGACCCAACCTCGTACGTATGGCCGATCGGCCTTCTTCCATCAAGGCATCACCTACCGGGAAGAGGACATCCGTATTCAGCGTGTTGCGGGCCGTAAAGACGGGTGTTTCTGGCATGAGGTCAGCCAGTTGATCCCGAAGCGGGTCCGTGTAGGTCAGCAGGGCATCGGCCATACGCGCCGTGGCCAATCGCCGCCTATCCCGCCAGTCGGCGCTGCCGAGGGGGCGGTCAATAGCAGAAAAATGCCCCCAGAGAATGGTCTTCAGCCCACGCTTTCGGGCCGTGCGCAGCAGGCCTGGCAGGGAAAGCGTCCTGGGGGACTCCTCGATAAGCAGTACGCGGCTCGGACCGTTCGGCCCGAACAAAGGCCCCATCTCTTGCCAATGCAGCCATTCGCCCCGAATCCAGGTATTGCGGACGTCCAGTCTCGAAAGCGCCCCCGAGCCCTCCTCCTCCTCGGACACCATCAGGCTCTCCATGCTCGTGCCGCCCGGCGGGTTTCCCGATGCAACGACCAGTCCGTGCTCGAGGCGCCTGGCTGCCGCCCGCACGATGTCCATGCGATAGGCTGGAATGTAGCGCGCCACATACCCTACCTCAGGCCGGGTCCTACCGGAGGCGTCATGCGTCATTGGCTCTCCTCGCCACGGTTGCGCTGCTCCCGTTCTCCCCGGGCGCGAACGCCCCCCGCAATGCCCCACAGCACGGCATACATGAACATCAGGTCATTCTGATAGAAGGGATTGGCTGTCGTAGCCGTCACGGCCAGCGCCGACAAGGCTCCGGTAACGGCCAGCGAAATGATGGCGGGCAGGGGAGCGGCCCGTTTCTTCCACCAGGTACCGAACGAGAGCATCCAGAAGCGCACCATCAAGAAGAGCATCATCCCCAGTCCCCAGATCCCGAATTTGAACCACAAGGCCACGTAGCCATTGTGCACGAACGTCTTCGACTCGGAGTAGAGGTAGGTAATGTTGAAGAAGCGGTAGGGCACGCCCATACCATAGCCCAGGATCGGATTGACCCTGATGTGCTCCCAGACCGCTTGGGCTTCAATGAAGCGGTTGATGAGGGAGATGTCTTTGGAGACGGCCGATTCGAGCGTCAGGAAACGATCCAGGAGCCCGGTCAGCACCAAGAGCAGGTACTCGCCGAGTACGACGTAGGCCAGGGTGAATACGCCGGCAGCCGAGAGTACCCCGACCGTCAACATCCGGCCTTTGTCCTTGGCGGGCACGAATAGAAACGTAATGCCGGCCCCAAAGAAAAACGCTACCCAGTAGGCACGACTTTGCGTGAGGATCAGCCCGGCAAAGAGTCCCAACACGGTGGCCAGGAAAAACGCACGACCCCGCCAGGACGGGGTTCTCAGGAAAAGGGCGATGCTGAAGAGCGCGGGCACCATCAACAGGGACTCATTGGCAATGGCGCGGCTCGTGGCAATCTGCCAGACCGCCTCGGCATTGGCCAGGTCACTACGGTACTCGAGCAGGTTGCGGGCCAGCACGTACAGCCCCACGAAGATGATGCTGCCCAGCACGACCTTGAGCCCCTTCGGATGCTTTTCAATGGCCTCGCGCACGGGCCAGTAGAAGCCCAGCATGGTCAGGCTCAGCCATTCGCCCATGACGAAGGAGGGGATGGCGTCGAATAAAAAAGAGACCGGAATGGTGGCCGTTACCAGGATCAGGAACAGCAGCAGAACC
>JAFMNH010000114.1 GCA_017859335.1 Rhodothermales bacterium
GAGCGTATAGTCATCTGGCCGGTGGCGTGCGTATTCGGCCAGCAGTTTCTCGATTTCAAGCTTTCCGATAACGTAGCTCTCTCCATAGGTCGGCTGCCGCAGGTAGAAATGCTGCTCATTCTGGATGGTACCTCCATCCCATGGTAGGAAGCCGCGCGGTGTCCATTTATCGGCAAACCGGGCCGCCTCCTCGTGCGTCATCAGGTTCGCGTGCTGATACAGACCGCCCAAGGCACGGGCCGCCCGCTGGGCCAGCAGGATCCAGACCATCTCACGACCACGGGGCCGATCGTCAAAGAGTCCAGCGTGCATCATCATCTCTTCCATGCCCGTGGCCAGTCCCTCGGCACGTCCATCAAAGATGTTGTACCAGAGTGGCGTGTTGCGAATGGGGGAGTCGGTCGGCTCTTCAACCATCCGGGCCAGATCAATCCAGTGATAGTGGTGGGTGCGCATGGCCAGCTCATCGCGGTATCCTACCTCGGAAAAGAAGCCGCGCAGGTCATCAGGATTCTCCAAGGGCTCGAACGAACCGATCCGTTCCCGCAAGGCCTGCTCCATGTAGTTCTTCATGGGAAGGATTTCTTCTTCCTCCAGGAATTCGAGGTACTCGTCAACGGCCGCGTTCAGCTTTCGGTCGTATTCCTCGGCGTTCGAAATCCGCTCGAGTTCGGGCAGGTCCCGGTTCCGGTTTTCTTCCAGTCGGAGCGCAGCGTGCGAGCGAGCCAGCTCCCGTTTGACCAGCGTGACTTCCTCCTCCCACGTATAGGGCTGGTAGTGCACCTTCTGAAGGGCCCACGTCATGTTGTCCTTGCCCACGCCGGAGGGACCGGTTTTCGAATCGGCCTGTTCCTCTAGCCAATCGGCAAAGCTGTCGGAGGCGGCTCGGGCCTCGAGGGCAGCTTCCGCGATGCCGGGCTGCGCCGAGGCCATGCGTTCCGCGTATTGCCCCAGGGCGCTGCTCTGCCCACGGATACTGCGGATACCCAGCACCCAGAGGTCTCGGGCGTTGCCCGTCAGGTTTTCGCGGGCGGCTTCGTAGAGCGCCGGCATGACGCGCAAACCGGCTTCGATGTGTGCTGCGTCCTCGTCAGATAGCGGATAGTCGTAATAGGATACCTCCAGCGACCCCTCGATCATGGGCGCTTCCCGATTCGGCACGTCCGTGTCATAGGGATAGAAATAGACGTAATAGGCCGGATCCCTTTCCCACGGCTTGAGCACCTCATGATCGAAACGCAGTCCGTTCAGTTCGGCATTCACCAGGTGCCAGTCCACCTGCTGCGAAACCGGCCAGTCGTCGATATCGAAGGCATCCAGCGCAGCGCGCCAGGCGGGGAATTCGGCCCACTGCTTCGAAATAGCCGCTGCACTGAAATCCGGAACGCCATCCACCCGCGGAGGCACGCGATAGTCGCGCCAAGCCTCGAAAAACGCAACCAGATCTTGGTAGGATTCGGTAGCCATCGTTTTCTGCTCGGGACGTGTAGAGCAGGAAGAGGCAAAAACGATGAGCAAAAGGAGAGCGAGGGAAGATGGGGCCCGCTTCTGTGCAAAGGTCATGATGGTAACCGTTTCTACATGTGCTGCATGCCTTGTGACGTGGTTATCAACGTACAACGCGGCATCGGGGAGGGGGGGAGGTTCATGGGATGATACACAAAACGGTGTCTCCGCGCCGCGTGATCATTCTCCGACGATCGCATCCAGCCAGTCGGCCAAGCGTACCCCTGCTTGCTGGATTCGCTTCTCGATGAGCTTGATGTGGCGCTCGTAATAGGCTTCGCCCAGATTGCCATCTCCGATGTCATAGGCGCTGGCGTACACGATTTCAAAGGACTCCTCGGACCAGCTCCCGGGATCGTCCGAGGTCCACTCAGCCCGATCAGCCATCGTAATGTCGAAATACAACCGGGAGGCGAAGTCCATCCACTCACTGCCTGCATGCTCGATAAGTCCGTAGTCCCAGGCAGCATGCATGTTCGTCTTGCGTCCGAAGAGCGTGATATCCGTGTTATTGCCTCCGCGGTCATCGGCATACCCAGCGTGCATTGGTTGATGGATGTCACCAATGAAGTGACTCAGGAAGCGGAGCGCATCCAACCGTTCCCGATTGACTTGATCCGTTGCTGCCAGGGTCTCTCTGGACTCCATGATTCCCTCAACCACGCACAGCGTATTGGCGCAGTCACGCTCGATATCAAACTCGGTAGCACCCCTGGGAAGATTGACATAGTGGGCCGTCGTCCACCGATCGTACGTCGATTCGCGACCACGAACCTCGTCCGCCCAAAGGCAGCTTTCCATGAATCGGTCGTAGCGACCATCAACGGCCAGCAGGTCATTGATGGCTTGGCGCGTGGTGTCCTCCATGTCCCACCAGGCAATGGCGCACACCATCTTGTGGGCATCCCATCCCCAGCGAGGAAGTGGCTCCGGTGTGGGATCGGTGGCGAGGGCAGGGGTGGCAAAGGCGAAAACAAGAATCAGAAATACAGAACGCATGGCTCGATTCGGATACCTGGGGAGGAGAAATCTAATGGCAACCGGGCGGGTCGACAAGGGCATGACTCGCTATCTTGCCCACCCCCTGATCTGTCGCCAACCCATGCAGCCCGACCTTTTCATCCTCATACCACTGTTCGCGTTCATCGCTTTCGTCTATTCCTCCGTGGGGCTGGGGGGCGGATCATCCTACACGGCTGTGCTGACCATCGTTGGCATGAGCTATATGCTGATCCCGACGATATCCCTGACGCTGAACATCGTCGTCACGACAGGCGCAACGTTTCAGTTCCTGCGCAATGGCCACTTGCGATGGCGCGTCTTGCTGCCGCTGCTGATGGCATCGGTGCCGGCCGCCTGGATCGGGGGGCGCCTGCAACTGCCGGAGACCACCTTCCAGCTCCTCCTCCTCTTGACACTGATTGCTGTAGCCGTGCGTATCTATCTGTGGAAGGACCCTGTTTTTGATCTTCCTTCCTCCACGGCTTTTCGTCTGGCAGCGTCCCTCGTCATCGGCGCTGTGCTTGGCTTCGTAGCGGGAGCGGTCGGGATTGGCGGAGGCATCTATCTGGTGCCGGTCCTGATCATGACAGGCGTGGCCACGACGCGGGAGGCAGCAGCTACGGGTGCGGCTTTCATCCTCTTCAATTCGGTTACTGGGGTCCTGGCACGTGCCTCGTGGACGGATGTGCCGTGGAAGGTGCTGATTCCGCTGGGGGTGACGGTGGCCCTGGCTGGATTGGCCGGCTCCCATTACGGGTCGTCCCGGTGGCCCTCCCGGACGATCCAACGCGTGCTCGGCGTGGTCATCCTGGTGGCCATCGCCCTGCTTATCCAGCGTTTGTTGACCGGATAAGACTCGGCTGGCCCCCCCGGGAAAGTCTGTTACGGGTTGGTCCGCACCGCGTAATCCACGGCGCGGGCGGTGAGGGCCATGTAGGTGATGGAGGGGTTCTGAACCGCACTGCTTGTCATACATGCTCCATCCGTTACGAACAGGTTCGGTACGTCATGTGCTTGGTTGTAGGCATTGAGCACACTTGTTCGCGGATCCCTGCCCATGCGCGCCGTACCCATTTCGTGGATGGCCAGACCCGGTGGATTCGTCTCGATATCGTCAGATACGGAGACATCCCGGAAGCCTGCTGTCTCCAGCATTTCTGCAGCGCACGCGGCACAATCCTTCCTCATTGCCTTTTCGTTGTCGCCCCAGGCTGCACTTACGACAAGCTGCGGGATCCCCCACGGATCTGTTTCTGTCTCCGACAGGCGGCAGTGGTTATCGTAGTTGGGCAGGCATTCGCCATAGCCCCAGAGTTGCATCTCCCAGGGTCCCGGGTCCCGGAGGCTGTGCTTGAAGTCGGCGCCGATACCAGGCATCCAAGCGCCCCGGCCCGGGCCTGCGCGCCAGGACGAGCCCTGATAAGCAAACCCACGTACGTAGTCGGAGCGCCGGGATGCCTTGTCCAGGTTGCGGAAACGCGGGATATAGATACCATTGGGTCGGCGGACGTTGTAGAAACGATCGTCAAAGTCATCGGTGAACCCCGATGCGTTGATACCCATATGATGATCCATCAAATAGCGCCCCAGAACACCGGACGAGTTGGCTATGCCGTCCGGGAAGGTGCGACTGGTCGAATTGAGCATGATCTGGGTGGTTCCCAGCGCGGATGCGCACAGGAAAACCAGGCGGGCATGGTACTCAGTCATCTCACGCGTTTCGGCATCGATTACGCGCACGCCCGTAGCACGGTTGGTCTTCGGATCGTGGATGATACTGTGCACGATGGCTCCTGAGCGCAGTGTCAGGTTGCCCGTGGCCATGGCATCGGGGAGCGACACGGAAACGGCCGAGAAAAAGGAACGGGTTGAGCACCCCCGCTCGCACGTGCCACAATAGTGACAGGCTGCCCGGCCGTTATGAGGCTTTGTAAGGACAGCGCTGCGGCCCACGGTCATGCGCCGCTCGGGGAAAGCCGCTTCCACGCGCGCTTTCATGTGCTTTTCGATGGCTGTCATCTCCATGGGAGGGAGAAACTGCCCATCAGGCACTTGGGGTAGACCTTCCGCTTGGCCACTGACGCCTATGTAGCGCTCCACATAATCGTACCATGGGGCAACATCGTCATAGCGGATAGGCCAATCCACACCGTGACCGTCTTCCTGGTTTGCCCTGAAATCATGAGCTCCCAAACGGTACACTTGACGCGCCCACATCAGGCTTCTCCCGCCCACTTGATTGGCACGTATCCAATCAAAGGACTTCTCCTGCACGTAAGGCTGTTCTCTGTCGTTGACAAACAGGTGCTTCGTTGCCTCGTCGTAGAGATATACCTTCGACTGGATAGCCTGCTCTGTCTTCTGCTCCTCGATGGGCACACGCCCATGGCGGGGCAGCTCCCAGGCGGGTTTGTGCTCCGTTACGAAACTGGTTCCATGTTCGAAGGCGACGCCCCGGTCGAGTACCAGCGTCTTGAGTCCTTTCTCGCAGAGCTCTTTTGCGGCCATGCCGCCCGTCATGCCTGAGCCAACGACGATGGCGTCGAACGGCTTGCGGACATGAAGGGCTGGGGCGTTCGGTTGCGTGCTCATCTCAATTAGCCCAGGTTCGTTCGACTTCAGACCGGGGCATGTCCATACGCGCCTCGGTAAATGGCAGCATGCGCAGCTCTTGCGTCATGCCGATTTCGGATGTGTAGTACCCGGATACTGTCCAGGATTTGAGCTGGGCCCACACCGTGTCTTCGGCTCCTGATGCCCATTGCCCATCGACCGATTCCAAAAGGTCCTTCAATTGCTCATCGTCCAGATCATCCACTCCGTGACCCTCGGCCCACTCGTCGAACCGCCCTGCAAAGGAGCGCGCCTCGGCTGAAGGGAGATATTCAGCCAGGAGGGTGTCAATGAAGCGATGCACACCGGCCTTCCGCGCTCCCGGCGTATCCGTATCCGGGATGATCAGATCCACGATGCGACCAAGTTGGTTCAGTTGGTTCTTGGTCAGGAGCCGGGGCACGAAGCCCTCGGCAGGAGGCGCCGTGCACCCTGAGACGAGCGCGGAGAGGGTGGAGGCGGAAAGCGTACCTCCCAGCATGATCCCGAGGCGGGAAATGGCAGTTCTACGGTCCATGGCAATAGGGTTGTTTGATCGAATATCGTTAACCAGGGTGACGGCGCCAAGCGTTGCGGGCGAACCTATTTTCGTGTGGTCCCGGAAGCACGACCGGACCCTCAGTCATCCTGACCCGTCATGGCGTCTTCCGGCGGATGGCCATAGTGTTCCAGGATGCGTGTATTGAAGTCCTGCTCTGTCAGGCCCGAGAGTGCTCCCTTGCACACATTCTGGACATGTATAGGGAAGTCCGCCTTCATGATCCAACGCAGGTAGCCCGCGTCCCGCTCGACAATCTCAAAGAGTGGGCGCCCGTTGTACTTACCGAAACTGAATACGACTTCGCCGGCAGACCACACGAAATGGTTGGAAGGACCGATCCAATATTCCTTCTCAGGGTTGGTCATGCGAGCCAGTTCTTCCCAAGTGGTTTCCTCCAGGTTGAAGGTTCGCCGGATACCACGAAGCACCTCGACGGCAGCTTGTACATCCGCCTCGGCCGAGTGCGCGTTCTCCAGTTCTCCGCCAACAAAACGACGATAGGCATCGGTCAGGCTCCTGGGCTCCAGTGACTGCCAGATTCGGAATGGATCGACGACGAGTCGGGAGACCAGGTCGATGGATCGACCAATCCGCTCGAACTCCTTCTCGACACAGCGGATGTCAAAGCGGACATTATATCCGACAATAACATCGGCACGAGCCAGGAAAGCCTCGACCTCGTCCGCCTTTTCTCCAAACGACGGCTTGTCAGCGACATCGGCCATGGAAATACCATGAACGGCTTCCGCCCCCTTCGCTATAGGTACATCAGGTTTGAAAAGTTGGTAGTAGGTTTCCTCCTTTCCGCCCTCGTAGAGGCACATCGACAATTCCACGATCTGATCCGTATCCGGGTTACGACCGGTGGTCTCAACGTCGAAGGCGATCATTATTTTGCTCATGTCCAAAAGCCGACTGCTTGTGTGAAGTAAAGGGGGCGAAGAACGCAGAGACGCCAGGATCAATGACAGGCGACTGCAACGACATCGCCCTTTGAATGCATACCGTCGATGGCGGGGGCTGCGACTCCATTCATTATGTACGGGGAGCAAACATAATGCAAAAGGGGTGACACTCTGATGTCACACCCATTCTGTAGCTTTCCCTCGAAGTCCGTTGTAAGGCCCCCTGATCGCCCCAATACAGCACGAGCCTGACCGTGAAGTCGTCTCAAACGAATTACCTTCAGCAGTATCTGATCCACGCGTTGGAGGGCGTGCAGGATCAGGCTGACTTGAAAATCGTCGTGGTGCCATCGGCGGCTGCGGCTGCAGCCGTTCGTACTGCCGTTGCCCGCTCAGGTGTAGGTATGGTCAATCTTGAGGCCGTGACACCCATGGGACTTGCCTTTCACGTCCTCAAGGCCCTGGACCCGATACGTGCGGCACGAAGCGTGTCTCCCATGGCACTTGAATGTGTTCTGGCCGCGTTCCTGTCTCAGCAGGATACACACCCCGCGTCGAGCGTATTCTTGCGATCCGTTCCGGCGCTGAGCCGAGCCATCGGTGTAGACCGGTTGGCAGGACGTACGGCGGCGTGGGTGAGGAAGCAGGCCAAGGGCAGCGCCCAAGAAGTGTACGCCGGGCTCTTCGCCTCCTACGAGAGCTATCTTGAGGAAACGGGTCAGCTCGATAACGCGGCCATCCTCTCCGAGGCCACTGCGTTGGCACCCCGGTTCAGCGAGGAGCGTCATCTGGGACTCGTACTGGTTGCCTCCGAGACCCCCCTGATACCGGCACAGGTATCATTGCTCCAATCATTGAGCCAGGGCTGCAGGCGCGCTGTTTTGGGCGCACCGGATATGACTTGGCCGG
>JAFMNH010000019.1 GCA_017859335.1 Rhodothermales bacterium
CGACTTCTCCGGGAGCACTACAATGTCCTGCTTGAACAGGCTCGTAGCTATCTGGATGGCTGAATACCGGTGTCATTCACGGCAGGCGGCGTGAATTGACAGTCAATGACGTAGATTGAGAGGCCCCGGACGGAACAGCTTACCGCCGGATCCATACCCCTTCGATTGTCCAGCAACACGGCACAGACTGCCATGAAGCAGACCCTTACTTTTGTACCCGCCGCACTGCTCATCCTGGCACTTGTGCCCGGCTGTGCGCAGCAATCCGATTCCATGGCATCATACTATGCAATTGACACCTCCGCAGGTCGGTTGGTTGTCAAGCTCTACGACGAAACGCCCATTCATCGTGACAACTTCCGGAAACTGGCCTCGGAGAAATTTTACGACGGCACCTCTTTCCACCGGGTAATTGCCGGATTCATGATCCAGGGAGGCGATCCGAACTCCAAGGACGATGATCCTTACAACGATGGAATGGGAGGTCCGGGCTACACGCTGGAAGCGGAAATCACGCCGGCGCTCATCAATCGCCGCGGTGCCCTTGTCGCCGCTCGTCAAGGAGATCAGGTCAACCCCGATCGTCGCTCCTCTGGGTCCCAGTTCTATATCGTGCAGGGCCAGCCGGTGCCCGAAGCGGCTCTCACGCAGGCTGAGATGCAGATCAATCAGGCCATCGGAGGCGGCTTCTCTTACACCGATGAGCAGCGCTCCACGTATATGACGGAGGGAGGCGCGCCGTGGCTGGACATGCAGTACAGTGTTTTCGGCGAGCTGGTGGAAGGATTTGACGTGCTTGATGCCATTGCATCGGCTCCGACACCCCGTTCCACGGGGCAGGGAGATCCGCGGTTGGCTGATATGCCGCTCGAACGCGTTGAGATGACCCTTACGCCGCTGCCCGACTACGAACCCGGCATGTGATCGCTCATGAGCAGAATCTACACCGAGCAGGAGCAGGTCCGTCGCGAGGCACGTGTCCGCATGGAAGAGGAGGGCGTCAATCCGTACGCCTACTCCTGGGATGTATCCCATCATGCCACGGACGTGCTGGCGGCGTTCGATGAGGAGAAGCACGTAGCTGATGGTGAGGGGGAGGCCCCGGAAAAACTGACAGTGTCGGTGGCCGGACGGATCATGTCCCGGCGCATCATGGGCAAAGCCGCCTTTTTTCACTTGCAGGATGAGTCCGGCAAGATTCAGATCTATGTCAGTCGGGATGATCTTCCCGAGGGCTTCTACAACACCGTATTCAAGAAGCTGCTGGACATTGGCGATATCGTGGGTATCGAGGGATTTGTGTTCCGAACGCGTGTCGGGGAGATTTCCATCCATACCGAAAAGCTGCAGGTCCTGGCCAAGGCCCTGCGTCCTTTCCCCGTCGTGAAGGAGACCGGGGAACAGACCTGGAATGAGGTTACGGACAAGGAATTCCGTTACCGGCAGCGGTATGTGGATCTGGTGGTTCATCCTGAGGTGCGTGAGACGTTCCGGCAACGAGCACGCATGATCACGGCCATGCGAGGTTTTCTGGATGGGCGCGGGTACGTGGAAGTGGAAACGCCGGTACTGCAGCCCATGTACGGCGGTGCAGCAGCTCGACCCTTCACGACCCACCACAATGCGCTCGATATGAAGCTCTACATGCGCATTGCAGACGAGCTCTATCTGAAGCGGCTGATCGTGGGTGGCTTCGATGGGGTATACGAGATCTCCAAGGATTTCCGGAATGAGGGACTATCACGGTTTCACAATCCGGAGTTCACCATGATGGAGCTCTATGTAGCCTACAAGGACTACGCATGGATGATGGCGCTTGTGGAGGAGTTGGTCGAGCATCTGGCCATCGCTTTGCATGGCACGACGGAGCTGCAGGTTGGAGAGAACCGCATCAGCTTCCAGCGACCGTGGAGGCGACTGCCCCTCTTCGACGCCATCGAGGAAAAAACAGGCGAACAACTCTTTGGCAAGACCCGTGATGAGCTTTCGGTCATCGGGAAGCGGTTGGGCCTGGAAGTGGACGATTCCATGGGTGCCGGCAAGATCATCGACGAGATTTTTGGTGAGTTCGTCGAGCCGCATCTCATCCAGCCTACCTTCATCACGGACTATCCGGTTGAGCTGAGCCCCTTGGCCAAAAAGCATCGTTCCAAGGAGGGACTCGTCGAGCGTTTCGAAGCCATCTGCAACGGCAAGGAGATCTGCAATGCGTTCTCCGAGCTCAACGATCCTGATGACCAGCGCCAGCGTTTTGAGGAGCAGGTTCGATTGGGTAAGCGTGGCGATGAGGAGGCCATGCAGCTTGACGAAGATTATTTGCGGGCACTCGAATACGGGATGCCGCCAACGGCGGGACTGGGCGTTGGGGTGGACCGATTGGCCATGCTCATGACCAACGCAGACTCCATCAGGGATGTCATCCTGTTTCCGCTGCTGCGTCCCGAGGCGGACGATACGCGGGATCAGTCGGCCGATGACGCGCCGACGCAACCCTGATGTCGACCCCTCCCCGGCAGATCGGCTATCTGGAACTGCTCCGGGAGAACGTCTCATTCCGGCGGCTTTGGACGGGTACCGTCGTTTCCCTTTTCGGGGACTGGTTCAACACGATAGCGCTCTACAGTCTCATTCTGTCCCTGTCAGGATCAGAATTTGCCCTCGGAGCGGTGTTCATCACAAAGATGCTTCCCTGGGCCCTGGCCTCGCCCATCGCGGGAATTCTGGCTGACCGGTTCAACCGGCGCAGACTGATGATCATTTCCGATCTCTTGCGCGCCGTGGTCGTTCTGGGCTTCCTGGTGGTTGATGAGCCGTCCGAGGTCATGCTGATCTACGTATTGACTGCGGCGCAAGTCGTGCTAGGATCCGTTTTTCAGCCTGCCAAAAGCGCTTCTGTACCGAACATCGTCAAGCGGGAGCACCTGGTGACGGCCAATACGATCATGGCAGCCACCTGGTCGGTGCTTCTGGCCATCGGTGCCGCCGCCGGCGGTTTTGCCGTGGAGTATCTGGGACTGAAGGCCGTCTTCATCATGGACAGCCTGACCTACCTTGTCTCGGCGTGGTTCATCTACAGGACTGTAATTCCCCAGTTCACCTATGTGTCTTCCGGCGAGTCCCTGGTTCGCACCGCCCATCGTGAGGTCATGGACGGGCTGAGGCACATAAAGCGATTCCCGGCCATCCGGCGAATGGCCACGACCAAGGCGGTGTGGGCGATGGGAGGAGGTGCACTTGTATTTCTTCTGGCCCTGCTTGGAGAATCCCTTAATCCCGAGGCCGCGTCCGTTTCCATTGGAATCCTGTTTGCTGCTCGAGGCGTGGGCACGGGTGTCGGCCCGGTGGCGGTGCGTTCGTGGTTCAAGGACGAGCGATTGTGGCCTCCAGTCATTGGCACATGCATCATCCTGACCGGTGCAGGATACATTGCTGCCGGCTGGATGGCAGCTGTCTACACCGCGTCCTTTCTGGTCGCTATCCCGGTCATGCTTGCGCACACTGCCGGAGGTGCCAACTGGGTTTTTTCGACGGTCTTGTTGCAGCAGCGCGTGGTGGACCAATACCGGGGCCGCGTGTTTGCCACGGAATGGCTCCTGGTCATGGGAATGGAGTCCATCTCCATTTTCGTAGCCAGTCTGATTCTTGAAATGGGACTGCTCTCGTTGGTGCAGGTCGTTCTCGTTTTTGGATGTGTTTCCATGCTTTCGGGTGTCCTCTGGCTGATCGGTGTCGTACCGGCCGAGAAGCGAGACCGACGGGAAGGCAGGATACCCGAGTCCTGATCCCGCCAAGGGTGCGTGCAGCGCAGCCATCGCCCGAGCACGGATGCATTCATGCTCCAGCGATCTCCGGGATCCGGCTATGCCTCCACGGGCAGAGACCAAGCCCCCCTGCGGATCGTGCTACGCCTCTCCGGGGCCGGCTCCGTCGGATTCGCCCCGCGCTTTGTTCTGGATGGCGATATCCACATTGCGCTGAAAGCCCGCAAGCTTCGCCCTCTTGACGGCACTGCGGCTGAAAAACGTGCTGAAGGCTTCCTGGTCCATCTCCTTCCAGACATCCAGGGGGGTATCCAGAATCCCTTCCCTGGGCTCGTAAGCAGCCTCCGTGCTCACGGTCCTGAACTTGTTCCATGGGCACACTTCCTGGCATATGTCGCAGCCGAAAATCCAGTTTCCGTGTTCGTCACCGATTTCGGCTGGCGGAGCCGGGCCCTTGTATTCAATGGTGGTATAGGAGATACACCGATTGGCGTCGACAACATAGGGTTCCACAATGGCCTCGGTCGGGCAGGCATCGATACACGCCGTGCACGATCCGCAGTGATCAGCAATGGGACGATCGGGTTCGATGGCCGTGGTTACGACCAATTCTCCGATGAACACCCAACTGCCGTGCTCCCGAGAAATCAGATTGCTGTGCTTACCGATCCACCCCAGCCCGGCACGAGCGGCCCAGGCCTTGTCCATTATGGGAGCCGAGTCCACGAAAGCCCTGCCCTCCGTTCCGGGCACAAGGTCCTGTAACCACTCCAGCAGGGCAAAAAGTCGCCTCTTCAAGGTCAGATGATAATCATCACCCCACGCGTAGCGACTGACGCGGCCCAGAGAGGCGTCCTCTGCTGCCTGATACGGCGTGTAGTAGCTCTGAAGTACCGATACTACGGAGCGCGCTCCCTCCACGAGAAGCCTGGGATCAGTACGCTTCTGGCCGTGACGGGACATCCACTCCATATCTGCCTGGTATCCGCGATCCAGCCACGTCTGCAGTCGGCTGCCTTCCTCCTCGAGTGCTTGGGCCTCAGAGATGCCGCAGGCATCCAAGCCGAGCTCCGCAGCCTTCTGCTTGATGGCTCTTCGAAGCGCACGGGGGGATGGGGATGTGGAGGATGACATCGACATATCCCAACCTACGAAAGAATGGCACCAGGAAACGCGCTCGTTTTCCTACCGGAGTCGCTGCGAGCAATCGAATGGGTTCGTCGCAACCTGTTGCTCTTCGAGACAGCCTTTCCCGTCCTTTCCTTTGGGACAAAAGACTTCGCCAACCTCGGTTTCAATATGTATTCGATCGGCAAGAATGCCGTTCTCACGGTAGTAGCGTGCTACGGTCTCGGCCCGCTGACGAGCCAGGCGAAGCGAGGCAATATCAGCATTATTGCCCGAGGTGTAGCCCACGATCTCCACACAGCATGTCGGATTGAGCAGCAATGCCTCTACATTTTCGTCGAGAGCTTCGACTGCGACGTCGTCCAGGAGATCGCCGCTCGATCGGAAATAGATGCTGTTCAGATCCCTGAGCGCACACATCCTGGGAATACGTGGAAGAGGCGGCTCGTAGGAGGGGACTGTCAAGGGGGGAGGAATGTAGGCCGGGGGCGGAGCTACCAGGGGTTTCCGCTCGATACAACCCCGCAGTCCTGCCATGACAAGAGAACTGTTGTGGGGTTCGTAGTCCCGCTCGTTGCGCCATACATAATTGATATGCCATCGGTAGCTGGCTTCGGCAAAGAACGACCAGCAGCCGTTGAACGCAACATCGACTCCAAGGCCAAACGGGAGATGGTAAGCCGTACGCTCCGGACCGGGCACCCCCGATGTAGGAAGGTCAACCCTGCCCTTGGACTCGTTCGAGAACAGATCTGCTGTGGTGGCTCCGAAGCCGGTAAAGACATAAGGAAGAACACGAGCCTTCGAACCTGCGCGCAGCGTCACTACAATCTCCGGCTCGAACATGAACAGGTGCTTGGTCAGGAATTCGTTGCTGCCTGTGCCCACGAGTTGCTTTCCGTCCTTCGTGCTGAAATTCGTGAAAAGCAGCATGCCGCGGAAAAAGAAGCGATCCCGGGTGATGGGAAAAGAACCCAGCAAAAACAGGCCAGGGTTGCTCTCTCGTACAAAGTTGGCTTTACTGTTGGGCTGCAACAGATCAATGGGCCCATGATAGGTGAACACACCGACCCCCATTCCCAAATGGGCTTTGGTATCCCGGAACTGGTTGCTCTGGGACAAGGCGGGGAGGGCCATCATGACGGCCAGTACAAACCCGATCAGGAAGCGGCGTGGAATCATGGTGATGTGGCCACGGGGTTACAGGGTGTCCGCAGTCGCAGGATTTGGTGTGTTGCGGTATTCAGAGAGCAGGCTCTTCTGCCCTTTGAGGAACGTATCGTCCATACAGCTCACCTTTCAAGTGGTAACCATCGATTCTTTTTGGCCCGCGCAGAGCGCGGGCCAAAAAAAAGGCCGCCCGAAACCGGGCGGCCTTTTTCATGTCAGCAGGATCTCCTGCCTTCCTCTCCGGCAGTACGTCCCGTCAGCGGACCATGATGGTGTCCACACGGCGGTACTGAGCCAGTCCGTCTTTCTTGCTGGTCAGATCGGCTGCGCGGCCCGTTCCGACCGTTACCATGCGTGTAGCCGATACGCCATTGTCTGTGTAGAACTGCTCCACGGCGCGGGCGCGATCCTCAGAGAGCTCCTGTGGGCGGCGCTCGCCCGGCGCTGCGATACCTTCGAGGCGCACGTTCATGTTCGGGCACTCGGAGAGGATCTCCAGGTTGTCTGCCAAGGCGGCTTTGGCCTCATCGGTCAGGACAGACGAGTTGCGGTCGAAGAAAGCACCGCTCAGCTCGGTTACCTCACGGCAGATGGCAGCTTCGTACCAGTCAACCGTAACGCTCATGGAGCGCGAATCCGAACCGGCTTTGTTCGATGCGTTCAGCTGCACCGTGTAGGTACCGGGCTCGGCGTAGGTGTGCGACGGGGTTGCGTCGCTGCTGGCGTTGCCGTCTCCGAAGTTCCATGCGTAGGAGAGTGGCTGGTCGCCGTTCACCGTGGCGGTGAACGTCACGCTGGTCTGCGTGTCCGGTGCGTTGTCACTGGCGCGGATGCTGACAATCTGAGCAGGGACTGGGGGATTGACAACGACCACGGTGGCCGAGCTCATGTCCGAGGACTTGCCTTTGCGGTTGGTTGCCGTGGCTGTAACGGTATACGTTCCAGGCTCCGAGAAGGCGTGGGTCGTCGAAGCACCGGAAGCGCTGGCATCATCACCAAACTCCCAGCTCACGGCGACAGGCTGCTTGGCATCGGCATTGGTCTCAACGCCAAAAGACCCGTTCTGGTTGGTTTGGAGGCTGTCAGGGGCACTCATCGACGTGATGTCGACGGGCACGCTTTTGCAGCCGGTCATGGTCAGGCCGACAGCGAGCACGGCCAGCACGAAGGAGTGGGAAAAGATGCGTTTCATGGTGTCAGAAGCGTGGAGTTATGAAAGATCCGAAGGTCGGAACTCCCCGAATATAGGAGTTGCGGGTAAAAAACCCGGCATTTCTTCCGTCGCCGAGGGCTGACCGAAAGACCCGTCAGATGGGCCTTTCAGACGGAGAAAGCTAGTGTAACAACCTAGCCGAGGGCGTTGACGTGCTTCTCGAGCTGGCTCTTGTAGTGGGCGGCCTTGTTCTTGTGGATGATGTTGCGGGAGGCCATTTTGTCGAGGTACGACTTGACCTCGCTCAACATCTCGGTGGCCTGCTGGGCATCCTCGGTGGCGCGCAGT
Source organism: Rhodothermales bacterium (assembly GCA_017859335.1). Lineage (GTDB taxonomy): Bacteria > Bacteroidota > Rhodothermia > Rhodothermales > UBA10348 > JAAZVD01. The sequence continues at coordinate 7,561 of JAFMNH010000019.1, forward strand.
TTCTTCATCAAGGTCCGCATCTTGCTACGGGAAGCGCGGTTGCGGATGTTGCGTCGCTCGTTCTGGCGGACGCGCTTGATGGCTGATTTATGCTGTGGCATGGCTGTACGTGCCGATAACTGGTGTCTTGCGAGAGAAAACGGGAGCCGGTAAATATACGCCGGGCTCCTGCATGCGTCAAATGAAAGGGGATGCGAGGAACCGATTCGAAGGGTTGCGGTTTCGCGGAATCCAGCTTTACAGGGGCGATTTTCAATTCCATGCTCGGGCTTCTTTCTGAATTCATGCGCAATGTGGGACGCACCATCACGGTCATTGTGATGGACAAGGACCACATGGAGCAGCCGCGCTCGTTCATGGTGGAGCCGCGTCGACTGCTGTGGGGCGTGGGTGCCGCGGCAGCAAGCGTGGTCGTTGTACTATTGGCCCTGCTGTTGCTTACGCCCATTCGTTATGCTCTGCCAGGCTATGGTTCGCTGGAGATGCGACGTTCCGCTGTCGAGAACCAGATCCGGCTCGAGTCGCTCGAGGACTCCCTTCGCATCCAGACGGAGTATGTTGCCCGGCTGAGGGATACCTTTCTGGGGAATGTGCGCCCCGACTCCGGATCGAGCGGATCCGCGGGGTTTGTGAGCATCGTTTCGAGTGATCTGGAGGCGATGCCGCTCCCCGTTGCCACGGACGACTGGGAGGAGCATCAACAGCCCGCCTTCCGCTTTGATCAGCTCGGGATGCTTCCCCCGTCCAGGCCGCAGCCGGATACGCCCTCAAGTGCCTATCTCTCCGCGCTCTCTTTTCCGGTCCTGCCTCCCGTCTCCGGGATTGCGACGCGCGGATTTGACGCCCGGACGGGCCACTTTGCGGTCGACGTGGCACTGGAAGAGGGTAGTGCCATCCGCAGCATCGGAGACGGCTATGTCATTCTGGCCGACTGGTTGAACGATGGCGGGCAGGTCATCGCCATTGCCCATGCCGATGGATACATTTCCGTGTTCAAGCACAATTCGAGTCTGCTCAAACAGGTGGGCGATCGGGTCACGGACCGTGAGGTTGTCGCCTTGTCCGGGAACTCCGGCGAAATCACGACGGGCCCCCATGTCCACTTCGAACTGTGGCAAAACGGACTGGCGCAGGATCCCAGAGCCTATGTTCTGGGTTGGTAACTGATCATCTCCCCCCTTTTTTGGTCGCTCTCATGCCACGAAACGACTCAACGCCGCCCAATCCGACGCAGATAAACCTGATCGCAGTCGGCACCTCATTGGAAGGAACCCTGCTGGCTGAGGCAGACATCCGGGTCAACGGCACCCTCAAAGGTATTCTCAAGGTCAAGGGAAAGGCCATCATTGCCCCGGAAGGGCGCCTGGAGGGGGAAGTTCATGCGGTCGATGCTGACGTCGCCGGCACGATTAAAGGTGACTTGGTTGTTTCGGGCAGACTCGTCCTCAAGGGGTCGGCTCGCATAGAGGGAACCATCAAGACGGCCCGGCTGATTGTCGAAGAGGGCGCTGTCATCGACGGCACCTGTCGGATGGGGCAGCTCGATCCCAAGCGCGCGGCAGCCCTTCAGTCCGGGGAGGGTGCGCAACCCGCACCGTCGAAAGCAGGAGCCAAACCTGCACGCCCATCATCGTTTTCCCTCGTAGCCGATGAGTGAGCACGGATCACCATGGCGTCACGGGCTGGGTAGCGTTGTGCCCTATCTGGGTGTCGGTATCCAACTGGCATCGACCATGGTGGTGTATGTAGGACTCGGGTGGCTGTTAGACGAGTGGCAGGGAACGGCGCCCACGTTTTTGATTGTTGGGAGCGTCGTCGGTATGGTCGCCTTCTTTTTTCAGGTCATACGGCTTGCCAAGGTGATGAGCGGGCGCAAGAAGCGAAGCGATTCCAAGGGTCAGGACCAGTAACCCAGGTTGTTCATCCAGTTTTCACTCCCCTGCCCGGCTCCTTCAATCATTATTCACCCCTGTCTGCCGCGTGACGCGGGATGGGTGCCGTAGTTTTGCTGGTCTAGAACCAACGCCCGGAACCCACCGGACCAACGCAGCACAGAGAATGAGTGACGGCATCCTGATCAGTGCCCTTGCAGGAGCAGGAATAGCCGCCCTCTACAGCACTGTCGCCTTTGTCCTGGGGCGCGTAGCCCTTCGGTCCTCCCGGCAAACGTTCATGATGATCGTCATGGGTGGCATGGTTGCCCGCATGCTCGTGGCGCTCTTCATCCTGACACTCATACTGGTCTTCGCACCGATCCACAAGGTCGCTTTCCTGACGGGATTCTTCGTTGTGTATCTGGCCGGACAGACCTTTGAAATAGTCACGCTGCACCGACATCAACAGGCGATCGCCCGAAAGGGAAACGCCACCGCATGAACGCCGGACCAATCGATGATCAAACGAGCATCCACATTCCTGCTTCTCTTCGTCATTGCCACGAGCGCGATGCCCCTCGCAGCGTTTGCCGCCGAGGACGGTGAGCTGGATGCCCTGCATCACAGCGCCAACGCATATTATCTGGACTTCGAGCCGTTTGGTAAACTCCAGTTGCCGCGGATCTTCGTGGTGCAGCATGAAGACGGATCCTACGGTGTCGAGGTCTTCCGCTCCACGGCCGCTGCCATCCTCGAGGGAGGCTGGGTTGTCGAAACCGCGTCCCACGCAGAAGAGGGCGAAGGGGACGCACACGCGGACGAGGCCCACACAGACGAGACCCACACGACCGAGGCCGGTCCCTATGGGGGTATTACGCTGGAGCAGTTGGAAGGCTATCTCGCTCCAGCCAGTGGCGGCCACGTTGTCCTGGATCTGTCCATTTCCAAGCACCTCGTGTTTGCATGGCTCGGGATGCTCGTTGTCGTATTGATCATGACGCGGATGGCTGGGTTGTACGGGCAGGGTCAAGGTCGCGACACCGCGCCGAAGGGCGTCTTCCAGAACCTGTTCGAGACGCTCATCATCTTTGTCCGTGACGACATTGCCCGTCCGAACCTGGGCAAGAAGGCTGACAAGTACACGCCTTACCTGCTGACGGCCTTCTTCTTCATCCTGACCTGCAACCTCTTGGGTCTCGTGCCCTTCGGTGCTACAGCCACGTCAAACCTGATGGTTACGACCGTGCTGGCCACGTTCACGTTCGTTCTGACGCAACTTGGCGGCACGAAGGATTACTGGATGCACATTCTCTGGCCCCCCGGCATTCCCGCCTTTGTCAAGCCGATCCTCATGCCGGTCGAGATTCTGGGTATTTTTACCAAGCCGATCGCCCTGGCCATCCGACTCTTTGCCAACCTGACGGCGGGTCACCTCGTCATCCTCAGCCTGATTGGCCTGATTTTCTCGTTCGCGAAAATCTTTGGCCCCGGTGTCGGCTATGCCGTTGCCCCGGTGAGCATCGCATTCGCGCTGTTCATCTATTTCCTCGAACTCCTGGTGTCCTTCATCCAGGCCTACGTTTTCACGATGCTCTCGGCCCTGTTCATTGGCATGGCTGTCGAAGAGCATCACCATGACCACGACGAAGCCCATGGCGATCATCACGCTGAGCCGGCTCCCGTCCAGGTCGCCTGATATTCCAAACAACCCTTTCCTTCAACCAAAACGATAACAGGAAACAACATGGAACCCACTGCTCTCGCATTCCTCGGTGCAGGTCTTGGTGCTGGTCTCGTTGCTCTCGGTGCCGGTCTCGGCATTGGTAAGCTTGCAGGTCCGGCCATGGAAGGCTCTGCCCGTCAGCCGGAAGCTGCTGGCGATATCCGTACGTCGATGATTATTGCAGCTGCCCTTATCGAGGGTGTTGCTCTCTTCGGCCTGGTTATCTGCATCATCCTGGCTACCAAGTAAGCTGAGGCGGCGCGCTCGCGCGCCGCATTCATCGTAGGGTCGGCCGTCCGGCGCGACCCCACCGGATCCAACGGGTACCGGCTGGGTGGACTGTAAGTCTGCTCGCGTGACCCGCGGATGCGCATCCAACAGAGAAACGATGACCCTATTCGCAGCAAGCCTCCTCGCTCCCGATCTCGGACTGATCGTCTGGATCAGCATCACGTTCGGCATTCTTCTCATCCTCCTGCGCAAGTTCGCCTGGGGCCCAATCACGTCTGCACTCGCGCAGCGTGAAGCGACCATCAGCGAATCCATGGAGCAGGCCGAGAAGGCACTGGCCGAAGCCAAGCAGCTTCAGGCCGACAATACCAAGGCCCGTCGTGAAGCCGAAGCCCAGGCTCAGGCTATTCTCCGCGAAGCCCGCGAAGAAGCCGAGCGCCTGCGTAGCGAGGAAGTTGACAAGACCCGTGCCCAGATCCAGCATCTGCAGGAATCGGCCCAGGCAGAAATCGAGCGTGAAAAACAAAGCGCTCTGGACAGCCTGCGCACCGAAGTCGCCGACCTCGCGGTCCAAGCGGCCGAGAAGATCCTGCGCGAGAATCTGGACGCGGACCGTCAGAAGAAGATCGTCAACGACTTCCTCAGCGATCTCCCCAAGAACTGATTGGCGCGTAACGAGCTTCCATCATGAGCGAAATCACGATTGCCAGGCGGTATGCACAGGCCCTGAATGAGCAGGCTGCTCAGGCAGGGGTCCTGGAACAGGTCGATGCCGATATCGACCTGATCAGCGGTGCCTTGGCCGATTCCCGTGAATTACGGTCGTTCTTCAGTAGCCCCATCATCTCTCGTCAAAAGAAAGGCGACGTGGTGAAGGGGTTGTTTGGAGAACGCATCCAGACAGTGACCATGACCTTCATGGCTCTGCTCGTTGACAAGCGTCGGGAGAGCATTTTCCCGACGGTCGTGACCAGCTACCGGGAGTTGCGCGACGAGCAACTCGGCATGACGGCGGTTTCTGTACGCACCGCGTACGAGCTGTCTGATGAAGACCGTGCGGCGCTCGAGGGAGAACTGCGCTCCCTGACGGGCAAGCAGGTGCGTCTCGAAACGAAAGTCGATGCGTCCATCATGGGCGGCATCGTCATTCGGGTCGGTGATACGGTCTACGACGGAAGCATCACCAATCAATTGGCAACGCTGCGCGAACGGCTCCAAAGCGGAGCGCACGCTTGAATAGTTGAATCAGGCGGGCGTGGCCCGCATCAAACGAAACCAAACGAATCCAATGGCAACGGCAATCAGACCGGATGAAGTCACCGCCGTACTGAAGCGCGAACTGGGCGGCTTCGACGCGGGTACCGACGTATATGAAGTCGGTACCGTACTTCAGGTGGGTGATGGTATCGCCCGTATCTACGGACTGTCCAAGGTACAGGCCGGTGAGCTTCTCGAATTTCCTTCGAGCGGCGTCACGGGCATGGTACTCAACCTGGAAGAAGACAACGTTGGTGCTGTGCTTTTCGGCGGCGGCGACAAGGTCAAGGAAGGGGACGAAGTGCGTCGTACGGAGCGTATTGCATCGATCAACGTGTCCGAGGACATGCTCGGTCGCGTCATCGATCCGCTCGGCAACCCGATCGACGGTCAGGGCTCCTTCACGGGTGAGCAGTACGAAATGCCGCTCGAGCGCAAGGCGCCTTCCGTGATCTACCGCGAGCCGGTTACCGAACCATTGCAGACGGGTATCAAGGCCATCGACTCGATGATTCCGATCGGCCGGGGTCAGCGTGAGCTGGTCATCGGCGACCGCCAGACGGGTAAGACGGCGGTTCTGATCGATACCATCATCAACCAGAAATCGACGCATCAGACGGATAAGCCGGTTTACTGCATCTACGTTGCCGTAGGTCAGAAAAACTCGACCGTCGCCCAGGTGATGCGCGCTCTGGAAGAGAATGGAGCGCTTGAGTACACGGTCATCGTGAACGCCGGTGCCTCTGATCCTGCTCCGCTGCAGTACATCGCTCCCTTCGCTGGTGCCTGTATCGGTGAGTACTTCCGTGACACGGGTCGCCACGCGCTGGTCATCTACGATGACCTTTCCAAGCAGGCTGTTGCCTACCGTCAGCTCTCGCTGCTGCTGCGTCGTCCTCCAGGACGTGAGGCCTATCCGGGCGACGTGTTCTACCTGCACTCACGCCTCCTCGAGCGTGCGGCCAAGGTCAACGGTTCGGATGCGGTTGCAGCCGACATGAACGACCTGCCGAAATCACTCAAAGGCAAGGTCAAGGGTGGCGGATCCCTTACGGCCCTTCCTGTTATCGAAACACAGGCCGGCGACGTGTCCGCGTACATCCCGACCAACGTGATCTCGATTACGGACGGTCAGATCTATCTGGAGTCCAACCTCTTCAACGCTGGTGTCCGCCCGGCCATCAACGTGGGTATTTCGGTATCCCGAGTGGGTGGTAACGCACAGATCAAGGCGATGAAGAAGGTGTCCGGTACGCTGCGTCTCGACTTGGCTCAGTACCGTGAGCTCGAAGCCTTCTCCAAGTTCGGCTCGGATCTTGATGCCGCCACGCAGCGCCAGCTGACCCGTGGTGAGAAACTGGTTGAGGTTCTCAAGCAGGGTCAGTACGTGCCGAAGCCGGTCGAGGAGCAGGTTGCCATCATTTTCGTTGCCGGTAAGGGTCTCATTGATTCCGTGCCGACGGAGAAAGTGGGAGCCTTCGAGGAAGACTTCATCTCGAACCTGCGCGTCAAGCACGCTGATGCCTTGGCATCCATCGCAGCCGGTGCCATGTCGGACGAGGTGGCAGCAACGCTGACGGCCGAGGCCAAGACCCTCGTCGAAACGTACACCGCCTGATCCTGCCACAGAAACCGTCATCGTACCCGGTCGACTAAGCCATGGCCAGCCTTCGAGACTTACGCAGCCGCATCTCCTCGGTGAAAAACACCCAGCAGGTGACACGCGCCATGAAAATGGTGGCAGCGGCCAAGCTGCGTCGCGCGCAGGAGAATATTTTCAACACGCGACCCTTCGCCTACAAGCTGTCGGAAGTCATTGCCCGCCTGAAAGATCAGCTGGACCCCACGGTCCACCCGCTGTTCCAGGAGCGTGAGGACGTGACGAACGTGCTCCTTGTCATCGTGACGGCAGACCGTGGACTGGCTGGTGGCTTCAACGCCAACGTCATCAAGCGGGCTGAGCAGGAGATTGAGGAGAATTACAGTGTCCATCGCGATGAGAAGCGTCTCCTGCTGATGTGCGTCGGTCGCAAGGGGCATGAGCACTTCTCACGCCGGGGGTATCAGTTGGTTGGTGACTTCCGGGGTACCTTCGATAAGCTCAGCTTCGACACGGCCAATACAATTGCTGACGAGGCTGAGGCAGGATTCCTGGAAGGTCGTTGGGACCAAGTCCACCTGATCTACAACGAGTTCAAGAACACGATCTCCCAGAACCGTATCGTGGAACCATACCTGCCCATCCGGGCGGACCGTTTCCTGACACCGGTCATGGAGTCCGAGCTCAAGCATCTGGAAGACGAGGATCACGCGTTTGACAACGATCCGATCTACGAACCGGGCGTGCGTGGCATCCTGGATGTTGTCGTGCCCAAGTACCTGAGCTACAAACTCTGGCGGATCCTCTTGGACTCGAACGCTGCCGAGCAAGGCGCTCGCATGGTGGCCATGGACAACGCCACCAACAACGCCAGCGAACTGCTGGGGGATCTCAAGCTCAAGTACAACCGCGCCCGTCAGGACGCCATTACGAAAGAGCTCATCGAGATCACCTCTGGTGCCGACGCTCTTGAAGCGGGGTAATGCATCTCTTCCGAAGACCGATAAGGACTTCTGAAACGCCAGGGCTTATGCTTCGCCACCCGCAGATCTCATCTGCTGTTCGATGTAGTCCGACGGAGAAACATCAAAGTGGCTTCTGAAGGATCTACTGAAGTGGGAAAGACTCAGGAAACCCACCGCGTAAGCGACTTCAGAAACATTTCCGGCGCGACTCAGGAGCAGTGTTGATGCTTCTTCCAAACGCACTTGTCGTATCAGTGTATTGGGTGTCACGCCTGCCTCTTCAACCAGTCGTCGACGCAGTTGCCACCTGCTGAGCACCAACTGGTTGGCAAGTTCGTCAACGCCAAATTCTGGATCTGCCAGATTCTCCCGGATGATAGCGTAGGCTTTCTCCACGAAAGCCGATGAAGGCATTGGCCGAGGTTTGTTTGTCAGGGTTGCTGAGGGAAGGTCGGAAGAGCGCATTTCTTTCTTGACCAAGAGATCACGCAATCTATGGCGGATACGGAGCAGCGACTGAACCCGGGCCAGCAAAACCTCCGGGTCGAAAGGCTTCGTCAGGTATTGATCCGCTTCCGTAGCAAGCCCTGCCACCTGGTCTGCCGGGGTTGCACGGGCTGTCAGTAGAATTACCGGTACCGAAGCCAGATCAGAATCCCGCTTCAACTCGCGGTTGAACTCCAGGCCATCCATACGGGGCATCATGACATCTGCAATAATCAGATCCGGAAGAAACTCACGGGCCATTTGTAGCCCATCGAGGCCATCGCGCGCCTCTACAACCTTGTACTGGTCATCGAGGAAGGATCGAATGAAGGATCGAATGTCGTCATGATCGTCCACAACCAACACGGTCACGCGATCATCCTGATCCTTCAACTCCTCCTCAGATTCACCGGTCAAGGGAAGCAAGTCAGGTTCAAGATCGAGCCAACTGTTCTCAAATTGGGCTCCTGAAGAAACGGAAACCGAGTTCGGGGGACTGGCGATTTTTGCTTCCTGATCGTGACCAAGATGAAGCGGAAGCCGAACAGTAAAGGTTGTTCCGATACCGACTTCGCTGCGCACTGAAATCGTACCCTCATGCGCCTCGGTAAACTCCTTCACTAGCGATAGGCCGATTCCAGTACCCGTATGGCGGTTCCTGTTTGCATCCTCGATACGACTGAATCGCGTGAATATGCTTTCCAGGTTGTCCGCGGGAATCCCCGGACCGTTGTCCGATATGCTCAGGTTAAGGGTATCGCTGCCGGGGCTGATTGAAATCGTGACGATGCCGTCTTCGTCGGTGAATTTAAGTGCATTGGAAAGCAGATTAGCAATGACTTTTCGCATCATTTCTCGGTCGAAGGCCACCTCGCATGTGAGAGGGGATCCGTCTGATGAGAATGCCCCTTCCATCACCAGCTTGATTTGCTTTCGCTCAGCCAGGGGCGAAAAAACATGGACAGCTTCACGAACGAGCGGAATGAAATCCTGCTTTATCAACGCCGGTTTGAACAGCCCCGAGTCCATGCGGGCCAGATCCAGAATTTGATTGGTGAGACGAAGTAAGCGCCCGCTGTGACGGAGCATCATCTCATGCGCAGGGATCAGTTTGTCCGGGAGGGTACCCTTTTTTCCGGCAAGCATTTGCTGTAAAGGACCCATGATCAATGTCAATGGTGTCCGGAATTCATGGCTGATGTTCTCAAATGACTGACTTTTTAATTTATCCAGATCCCTTAGGCGATTGGCCTGTGATTCTGTCAGGTCCATCTGTTTGCGCAGCTGCATCGTGCGTTCGGCCACCCTATTCTCCAGCAACCGCTTTCTGTCTACCAAACGTCTAACACGGATACGATCGGCAACTACAGCAAGAGCAATTACGGATAGAAGCACAATTAGGCGAAACCACCATGTCTCCCGGAAGAAGGGCATGACGCGAACCGAGAGCGTTGCACCCTCTTCATTCCACACGCCATCATTATTGGCAGCGATGACTCTGAAAGAATACGTTCCGGATGGGACCTGCGTGTAGGTAGCGGTCCTGTCAGTACCCGCATCGACCCAATCATCGTCATACCCCTCCAATTTGTATCGAAAGCGCACAAGGGAAGGAGTAGCTAGGCTCAAACCCGTGTACGTGATGTCAAAGTCGCGTTGCTCCGCTTGGAACACAGCCGATTCACCCTCAAGGGGGATGGGCATCAGTCTCGACCGTGCCGATTCTATCACCACGGGCGGAGCGATGGGGTTGGGTTTGACTTCAGAGGGATCAACAACCGCCGCGCCATACTGTGTGGCAAACCAAATCTTGCCGTCATTTGATTTAAGTACAGCGTTTCCCCCCGAATTGGTTTCGTGATCCTTCAGGCCATTGGCAGTAGTGTATGCGGTCGATTGCACCCGCTGAAGGTCACCCCTGGCGTGAGCTTCAAGTGCATCTTTCGAAACCCAGAAAATTCCTTGGCGACTACCTATCCACAGACGTCCTTGAGGGTCCTCTGCTAGGGACGCGAGTTCTGTTGCATATAATCCCTGTTCCTGGCGGTAGGGGGTTACTCGGATGGCACTCTGCCCGGAATGGGTTTCGGAAGAACTGTCCATCTCCACCCGCATGAGTCCCCTCTCCTCTGAACCCAGCCATAACACGCCACGCTGGTCCTGATGTACGGATTGTATCTTGTTTCCAGACAGGCCGTGTGCAGTTGTCCATTGCGAAAATGTGCCGTCCTGGAAGTGAATAAGACCCCCGCCATTGGTGCCCATCCACAATCCTCCGCTTCGACCGAGAACCATGGACTCGATCTCTTTGTAGGGCAGCCCATTCGTAGTATCGAAATGAGTCCACTCTCCATGGTCTGGGTGCGTGGGATTTGACGTCGGTACAAAACGTGAGAGTCCGTCTTCGCCACCAAACCACAAGGTGCCATCGGCATCTTCTATAGATCCTTTGATGACGCGGTTTTGCAGAGCGTTTACGGATTCGAACCGATCACAGGTCCCTCGGTTGCTACGGTGACATATGGCTCCATTGATCCAGATGGTTCCAGTACGATCCTCCGTAAAAGACCAGCTTGGGAATGAAAACTCGGAGGAGGTTCCGTATCGCTTGTAGGTGCCGTCAGGGAGCTGCTGAATAAGAGACGACAGTAGACCGATCATCCAGATCGATCCATCACGACTTTCTCCTAGTGCGCGGAAGTTGAATTCTTCGCGTTCGTCTCCCTCCGAAGCAGATGAAAATAACTCAGTGGGGACCGTTTCAAACAAGGCGGGCTTCATTCGAACCAGCCCGGGCTGGAATCCTGACAACCACACATTTTCCTCTTGGTCCCGGAACACAAAGGAAGTTGAAGATTGTCGCTTTGGCGAATCGGGGCGCCTGGGTGGGGGGGGAGCAAAACGGTCTGGGACCATTTCGCCCAGCTGGGCCAACTCCCAGGAGAACCATGGTTGGTCAAGATTTTCCCCTATTACCGTTCTCATAAGCGAGAACGATTCAGGAAATAACTCTGGTAACTCTTCACCGTAGGATACAGGTACCCAATCATTGTCACGAAAATGATAAAGGCGAGGTCCTACTGAGAGCCAGAGACGTCGACGCGTATCCAAGCTGAGAAAGTGAAGTTGACTCTTTCCTGCTCCCGGGAAGATATATGCGTGGGCGCCGGTCGAGTCAATGTAGCTGATCTTCCCCTGAGGATGCGCCACCCAAATACGCCCATCATTACTGCGAAAAATCCCAAGTGAGAAGTCGCTGGTTAGACCGTCAGCCGCTCCGAAATGAGTGCTTTCCCCATCACGCCAGCGAAAGACCCCTTCTTGACCGGCAGTAAACCAGATCGTGCCATCGTCTTCAATCCACATGCTTTCCACCGAAGGTGAAGGATCCCCTAGCGGAATGAGGTCGAAGCGGTCGTCCACAAGGCGCATGATTCCACGATGGGTTGAAATCCAAAGAGTTCCTTGTCTGTCCTCGAGGAAGGACGTTATATAGGAGGGTTCTTGCGTGTCAGCTTCTTCCGACAAAAACGGTTGGAATGTTCGATCTCGATATCGGAGGAGGTTTCCTTTCCAGGTTGCAATCCAAAGGCTTCCGTCCTTGGATTCGAACAGGTTGGTGACCCAATTTTCCGGGAGGGCTGCTGTGTTGTCCACCGTAAAGCGCTTGAAGCGTACTCCGTCAAAGCGGACCAAACCAACTCGCGTACCAATCCACAGGTATCCGTCCTGCGTCTGAACCATCGATGAGCTAAGAAGTCGACGAAGAGGAAGGCCATCCTCCGTATCCCATACTCGTTGAACATATCGAGGCTGCTCCTGGGCCAAGACCGTACCAGCCCAGCCCAGGCTCAGAGTCAAAAGCAGCCACGTGATAGAATGACGAATACGATTATTGAGAAAGTTCATAGGTCGTGACGCTGGACCCTTTGGCTATATCAGATGAAAAAGATGAAAGGCGGGATAGTCAACTTATTGACAAGGGTGCGTCATGTTCACACACTCCGGTTCCGGATACCTCAAACGACCATAAGTTCGCCCATGTGAGCAAGAGAACGCACCATATGAGCAAACTCTATTCGCGAGATCTCCATAAGATGGTGTGTAACACAGTCCGGATGTGCAGGCGGCAGCCGCCCCTAAAAATCGGACAATCCCACTACGACAGCCAAACTAAATCACCAATGGCGATGAATACTTTGATACGGAATACCGTAAGCGCTTTTTTGCTTGCATTCCTGCTACCTACTGTGGCCATGGCCCAGTCGGAGATGATGATCACTTGGACCGGTGTCCCGGGTGAATTCGAGACCACGATCCGAGCGGATACCTTGGCGGACGGCTCTCAGGCTCACGATGTATACGTGCTTGAGAAAGGCAAAGTGTATTTCATGCTTGAGTCCCTGGACATTAACGACTCCGTTGTGATCAAGGGGCAAGAATTTGGTGACGGCGAGACGCCAGCTACTGTCCAGGCACTGCCCAAACCTGACGGTGCGTACGGAACAACGCAATGGCCCGGATCCTTCTTCGAGGTATACGGGGACGCAGCCACCTTCAGACTTGAAAATCTCCTTCTCAATGGGGCACTGGCGGACGAGTCCAACAGCGTATTCAGTACGTTGACGGCACGAGGTGACGACCAGATCATCGAGACGGATAACGTGGTATTTGCAAACTTTGACTGGAACATGCAGTCATTTGGAAACGATACCAGCTTCGATATCAATGACACGGTCGGCAAGGACTACCCGTCTTACCTGAATGGCATCTTCTTTGGAGGTTTTCTCTGGGGCGGCGGCGGCTGGATGGGCTCATTCAAGGACATCGAGATCACCAACAGCTCCATCATGAACTGCTGGTGTAACGCGATCGTGATCTCAACCCATGCCGAGCAGGCCCTGGTAGACCACGTGTCGTTTGTGAACATCGTTGCGGGCGCCTTCTTCCACAGAGGGACCAACAACCTGACGGTCAGAAACAGCCTCTTCTACAACTCGATGATGTGGAGACACTCGAAGCGTTGGGATGCCATTCTTTGGAGTGATGACATAGCTCAGGGACCCATTGGCGTGATGAACCTTGCCTCTCAGGTGCCAGCTGATTCGGCGACCATCGCAAATGGTCGCGGGTACGATCACTTGAGTCGCAATATCACCTGGCACAACAATGCTTGGGCTAACGATCAAGTTGTTCGCGACAACTGGGACAGCTACCCCGAGACATGGTCTTGGGAAGGTACCGATGCTGACGGGAACCCTGTCACCTTGGCTGATACTACCATGTACACGGCGGACGAGATTTCTGTTTGGGTTGGAGCGCTGGGCCAGAGCCTGATGGCTGCAGATCCAACGATCACGGAGTACGACAACGTTGAGACTACGGATGATCTGGCGTTGGAGGACGCATACACCGAGCAGATGCTTGATCGCATATGGGATTTCCGTGACAATGAAAACCACGATCGCTACACTGATTGGTGGTGGAAATATGAAGCTGATGGAGAAAAAGTCACGGTTGAGTGGCCCATGGCTGAAGACCTCAGCTACAGCATGAGCTCACCGGCCGCAACGGCTAGCACCTCCGGCGGCCCGGTCGGTGATCCACGATGGAGTGGAGCCAGTGGTGTCGATACGGAAGAGGAGAGTGTCTTGCCTGAGGCCGTAGCGCTTCACCAGAACTATCCGAACCCTTTCAATCCGACAACCGAGATTTCATTCACGCTGGCAGATCGGTCTGCTGTACGACTGACGGTGTACAACGTACTCGGTCAAGTTGTGCGAACACTGACAAACGAAGTCATGCTGCCAGGAACACACAGCTTCACCTGGGACGGTAAGAACTCCTTTGGCAGTGCCGTGCCTAGCGGTGTCTATATGTACTCCCTCAGTACGGGAAATCAGGTGATCACGAAGAAAATGACTCTGATCAAGTAGTCATTTTCCCACCGATAGCTTGAAGTCTGGAAGGGTCGGGACGACGGCATTCCGTCGTCCCGACCCTTCCTATCTCAGGCAGTGGTAGTTCACTCGGCATGGCCGATATGAGCTGAACGAGAATTCGACGAGACTGGAATGGTTCAGATACGCCTCTTCACCATCGCACTCCTGCTTTTCGTGGTAGCCACAACCGCGGAGGCTCAGTCAATCACCGTAACGGGCCGGGTTGTTCATGAGCAGACCGGGAGTCCTCAGGTTCGCGTACCGCTGTATTTGATGGGAACGCCGAAGGCTGCGATCACAGACAGCAGTGGGAGCTATGTATTCCGAGATGTGACTCCGGGTTCGTACGAATTGGTCGCCGTATTCCCTGGCCATGGTCAAATCAAGGAGATTCTTGAGGTCGCGGGTAGTGAGGACATCGTGCATGATCTTACCGTCCCTTATGAGATCAGCGCGCCGGAAGAAGCAGTCGAGATGGCAAGAACAGATGCATCTCAGGCTGCAAAAGCCGACAATCCTGTATCTCGAAGCGGGGGTGTAATTCAGGAAGTAGAGACGGTGTGCTCCTGTTACAGCTCTGCCGTTTCTCTCCTCGATCAGGCGGTTGAACTACGCGGTAGATTTGCATCAAAGAAGGCCTTTGAGGCCGACGCTGCTGCAGGCAAGGAGATGAACTCGCTCCTGAGTGAATGGAATAATCTTCAGCGCCAGTGCTTGTCACAATTCGGGACCAAACTATTCGAGGAGTCGGCCTGCAATAAGCCCTCTGAGATATCGCGCAAGCGCCAGGCGCTGAGCGATATCGGTATTCGTTCCTGACCTACTTTTCTGACGATCCGTATGAATACACGATTTAGCGCATCCATCATCCTCTGCGTATTTCTCCTACTGAGTTTTACGGTCAATGCCTCCTTTTCGCAGTCCGCTAGTATTCAAGGCACGGTGATTGACGAGCAGACTGGGGATGAATTGGTTGGGGCTCATGTGGTGCTGAAGGGTACGAGTCTTGGGGCTGCCACCAATTTTGATGGAAAATATCTTATTCCCAACGTCAAGCCCGGGACGTATGTGATCGAAGCAGGATACATCGGATATGCTACCATCACAGACACGCTTATGGTCAGCCCTGGTATGGACCTCGTTCGCGATTTCGAACTGGTGTATACCGAATTAGAAGGGGCTGAGATCGTGGTGACAGCCCAAGCGCAAGGACAGTTGGCGGCCATTAACCGACAGCTTTCAGAAAAGTCATTGGTCAATATCGTCTCATCCGACAGGATAGAGGAGTTACCCGACGCAAACGCAGCCGAGTCGGTCTCTCGAATTCCGGGGATTACGGTTCAGCGAGAGGGTGGCGAAGGAAACAAGGTCGTAGTGCGTGGTCTCTCTCCGAAATACAATGCCGTTTCGGTCAATGGGGTACGCCTTGCAGCCACCGACTCATCCAACCGCAGTACTGACCTCAGCATGGTCTCCCAGTACATGCTGGAAGGGATTGAAGTGACCAAGGCGGGTACGCCCGATCAAGACGCTGACGTACTTGGAGGAACTGTAAATTTCAAGCTTAAAAAGGCTGAATCCGGCTTTAACTCACGGCTGATCGTGCAAAGCATGTACAACGATCTGCGTGACTCATACGGTGATTACAAATTCGTCTTCACGTCCAGCAAGCGGTTCTGGGATGATCGATTGGGCGTACTGGGACTGATTGACCTGGAGAAGAGGGATCGTAGTTCATGGGAGTTGGGTGCATCCTATACCAATCCCAACGCGCAGCTGGACTCCCTGAATACCCTTCGGTCCACCGGATATCAGTTGTATGACATTTCCAGACTGAACGATCGGACAAACGGTTTATTTGTTGCTGATTGGAGGATTCCCAACGGTAACCTCAGCTACAGCTTCCTGTCCAGTTCAATCGAGTCAGACAGAATCTCGCATTTTGAATCCTACGGGCTGGGCGCAAGGACGCGTCTCATGACATCAGGGAATGCTGATAACAATACCAGGGTTCGGACGCACATTGTTGAATACGAGCAGACGATCGCGAAAAAACTCAATGTATCGGCGTCGTTTTCCAGGGCTTTCTCGGCTCAAAAGCTGGACGACTTTTATTTCAGCTTCCGACAAGAGCAGGCGTTTACAGCGAACCCACTCGGTGCGACAGTAGATACGGTTCAGACCTATATCGTCAACGATACGGTCACCATGTGGCCGGATACGTACAGCCTTGATGAGGATGATACCGAAGAGCGCGATCAGACTTTTCGTGTTGATCTGGGCTATGATATTCGTTTGACGAACAACTTGTCGGGAACTATCAAAGCAGGTGCGAAAAACCGTAGAAAGTCACGTGACTATGACCGAGGTGCCCAATCCGGGCGGTTAAACAATGCACCTGTAAGAGCCATGGAAGGGCTGTCGGAGACATTTGAAGAGCTGGGTGCGGTTCCGTTGGGATACGGTGTCAGACGGTTTCCCATTGCTCCTTTTGTGGATGAGGATTACTCCAGTGAGGGGTTTTTTGGAGGCGACTACACTTTGGGCCCATTTCCTGACCTGGATTTTGCTCGGGAAATTTTCGATTACATGGGTGAAAACTTCAGCAACGCAGGGTATTGGGAAGATATCGCGCATACGATTCACAAGACCAATTCAAACCTTTTCGATTATTCTGGAAAGGAAAACTATCTGGCTGGTTACGCCATGGCAGATATGGATATCGGATCCCGCTTGAATGTCGTTTCCGGAGTCCGCTGGGAGAAGAACGAGACCACCTACAGGGCATGGCAGGGATGGTCGGACAACATCCCTAGCTTCTCCTTTACAGCGTACGACAGGGTAGAGCGCGAGCGCGAAAACACATTTATGCTGCCCGCCCTGTTTGTTCGGCTCAGGCCGGTTGATGGACTCGAATTGCGTTTTGCGAAGACACGGACGTTGAGCCGCCCGAATTACACAGACTTGATTCCTCTGGCTAATTATATCGGATCCTCCAAGTCGGTCAATTATCGAAATCCGAATATCGTACCTGCTGTTTCCGAGAATATCGATCTGAGTGTTTCCATCACGCAGAATTACATCGGATTCATAAGTGCAGGATACTTCCGGAAAAACATTTCCGACCTGATCTACTCGAGTGGACGACGTTACATCGAAGATCACGAGGTGTACGGCTTACCCGAGGAGCTGGAAAAGGGATTCATTCAAAACTATGTATCCAACAACCCGAACGATGTCACGCTTTCGGGTATCGAACTGGATTTCCAAACGCGATTCTGGTACTTGCCGAGCTTCCTCAGCGGATTGGTTTTCAATGCCAACTACACCGTAACTGAGTCAGAGGTCAAATACCCACGAACCGTCATCGAATTTCAAATCGATTACGGTCCGCCGCTTCGTGTCGGCAGTGTGAACGTTGATTCGATCTATGTCGATCGACTTATTGATCAACCGAATCACATCATGAATATGTCCTTGGGGTACGATTACAGGGGCTTTTCAGCGCGAGTCTCCATGCTCCACCGATCGGATATTTTCCGGCAAACCAACTTCTGGCCTGAACTTCGACAAGCATCAGCTGCATTCCGGCGGTACGACCTGTCCATCAAGCAGACACTGCCAGTCAAGGGGATGGATCTCTACTTGAATGTGAGCAATATCACGAGCGCAGAGGATATAAATGAGATGCTGAATGTGGCCAGGTCGATCAGTTCCAGACAGAACTACGGAAGGACGGTCGATCTCGGACTTCGCTATGCATTCTGATACCCGACCTATTCCCGTGAGCGGCACATCTAGCTGATCAACGGTTCATTTTTCAAGCTGCCTAACAACGGACGTATGATGATGCGCAAGATGTGGCTCGCTGCGGCTTTTTCCATCCTCACGCTCCAGCCCGTTGCAGGGCAGGAGATTCCGTCCGGCATTCCCGAAGACCTCGGAATGTCGTCGCAACGGCTTCAGGCCTTGACAGACCTGCTGCAGGGCTACACCGACGGAGGAATGCTTCCTGGCGCGGTGGTTTCCATCACACGAAGAGGACAAATCGTTCACGAATCGGCTGTTGGTTTCCGTGACATGGAAAGCGGTGAGGCGCTGGCTTCGGATGATATTTTCCGTATTGCATCTCAAACCAAGGCAATCGTCAGTGTGGGAGTCCTCATGCTTCAAGAACGGGGACTTCTGCTTATCGGTGATCCGTTGAGCAAGTACCTGCCAGAGTATGCCGAAACGACGGTTGCCGTGCCAGGTGACGAAGGCTATGAAGTTGTTGCGGCTGAACGGCAAATCACGATCCGCCACCTTCTGACGCATACTGCCGGAATTGGCTATGGGTGGGGTGTCGCTGCGGAGGAGTGGGACAAGGCTGACATTCAAGGATGGTACTTCGGGCATCGTGAGGAGCCGATCAGAGAAACCGTTCGCCAGATGGCTGCGCTTCCCATGGATGCGCAGCCCGGCACCGAATACGTATACGGCTACAGCACGGATATCCTGGGTGCATTGATTGAGGTTGTATCTGGTCAGCCGCTGGATGCATTCCTGCAGGAAAATCTTTTTGATCCCCTCGAAATGAACGACACTCATTTCTATCTGCCCGAAGAGAAGCGGGATCGCTTGGCCGTTGTCTATTCTCTTTCGGAGGAAGGGCTTGAGCGCGCTCCGGAAGAAAGTGATATGGTCGCACAGGGCGGCTATGTAGACGGTCCTCGAGCCAGTTTTTCCGGTGGAGCTGGCTTGTTGTCGACAGCCCGGGATTATGGCCGCTTCATGCAGATGATGCTAAATGGCGGGCAGCTCAACGGTCAACGCATCTTGGCACCGTCAACGGTTCGATTGATGACCGCCAATCACCTCGACCGGATCGAGTATACCTGGAGTCGAGGCGTTGGGTTCGGACTCGGTTTCATGGTCATGGAGGATCTAGGGGCGTTTGGTGGACCGGGTTCGCCCGGTGAGTACGGCTGGGGTGGGGCGTACCATTCCACGTACTGGGCCGATCCGGAAGAGGAACTGGTGGTCATATATTTCACTCAGGTAATCCCAGCCACAGGACTGGACGATCATGGCAAATTGCGCGCCATGGTTTACGGCTCGATTATCGAGTAGCCAGGAAATTTTTAGGCCGCATGGACGCTGCTTTTGACACGCTCTTCGTTGACCTGCGCGCGGGGTAGGCGTATTTTTGACGCCTTGGTTTGATTTCTGCTGGTCCAAGGACTGCAAGAATCCGCTCGGAGAGGTGGGTGAGTGGCTGAAACCACCGGTTTGCTAAACCGGCATACGCTTCACGGCGTATCGGGGGTTCGAATCCCCCCCTCTCCGCACCCGGCGAAAACCCCGGCTGCCGTCAGGCAGCTGGGGTTTTTCCGTAACGGCCCAGACGGAGCTTGCTCCAGGAGGGCCGGACGGAAAAACCCCAAGCTCGCGGAGCGAGCCGGGGTTTTCATTGGTAAGGAGTACCCGGGGATGCACGCGAGCGTGAGCGAGCGTAATCCCCCTACGGAGGGATCAGGATGCACGCGAGCGAAAGCGCACGTGACAAGCCCTTCGCCAATGTTCACGGAACGCCCCCCGCAAACCCCGGTACACCCGGCATGCTTACGCGACGCATCATACCCTGTCTCGACATCAAGGATGGCCGCACCGTCAAAGGGGTCAATTTCGTTTCCCTGCGCGACGCGGGCGACCCGGTCGAGCTCTCTCGCTCCTATGTAGCGCAGGGAGCCGATGAGCTGGTTTTCCTGGACATCACGGCTACGCTCGAAACGCGCGGCACGCTCCTGGACCTGGTGACCCGCATTGCTGAAGTGGTCAACATCCCATTCACCGTAGGTGGAGGGGTCCGGACCGTGGAGGACGTGTCGCAGCTGCTGAAGGCCGGAGCCGACAAGGTAGCCGTCAATTCGGCAGCCATCGCCCGCCCGGAGTTGGTGCGCGAACTGGCTGATGCCTTTGGGAGCCAATGTGTAGTCGTGGCTATCGACATCAAGGAAGTCGACGGTACGTGGTTCGTGCACTCCCACGGAGGTACGAAGCCAACCGAACTGGAAGCTGTGGCTTGGGCTCGCCACATGGATGAGCTGGGAGCCGGCGAGATTCTGCTCACTTCCATGGATCATGATGGCACGAAAGGAGGCTTTGCCGTGGATATCACGGGAAGGATTTCGAAGGCTGTTGCCATACCCGTCATTGCCTCCGGTGGGGCAGGTAATGCAGACCACTTCAAAGACGTGTTCAAGGCCGATGCGGCTGACGCAGCGCTGGCAGCCAGTATTTTCCATTTCGGAGAAGTCCCGATCCCTGAACTGAAATCAGATCTCCAGACCGCCGGAATACCGGTCCGACTGACATGAGTGACTCTTTTGCAGGCATCATCGACCTGACGCATGGTATCGATGCGCTGGCCTTTGACAACAATGGGTTGATTCCAGCCATCGTCCAGGATGTCGAAACCTCCCGCGTCCTCATGCTCGCGTACATGAATCGCGAGGCCATCACCCGAACGCTCACGACAGGGCGTGTTACCTTCTTCAGCCGGTCCCGTCAGGCCATTTGGGAGAAAGGCGAAACGTCCGGAAATACGCTCCAATTCAGGGAGATGCGCGCCGACTGCGACGGGGATGCCCTGCTCATCAAGGCCTCCCCCATGGGGCCGACGTGCCACACGGGTGCCGATACCTGCTGGGATGAAGTCAATGAGGATCCGGCCGCGTTCCTGCGCCTTCTCGAACAGGTGATTGCGACGCGTGAAGCATCGGGAGATGATACCTCCTACACGGTCCGACTCCTGCAGGCAGGCGCCATGAAAGTGGCTCAGAAAGTGGGCGAGGAAGGCGTGGAGACCGCGCTCGAAGGGGCCGCGGGCACTGAAGAGAAACTGGCCGAAGAAACGGCTGATCTGCTCTACCATGTGCTGGTGCTTCTGCGGGCCCGTGGTATGTCGCTGAAGGACGTGACGGATGTTTTGCGGGAGCGTCACGGCGGATAGCTCTCCGGGCCACTTCTTTGGGTGCTTTGCAGGTCGCACCGAAACAAGTACTTTGTCCTCGTAGCCACCCTCGGACCAGGCATCTCCCGTGATCAACCCCTTGCGTATGCGGATTCTTCGCTGCGGATTACTTCTGTTTTGTGCCCTCGTCGCCCAGCCGACACGCGCTCAGCAGGCCACGATTCGTGGTTTCGTCACGGATGCATCTACCGAGCAACCACTGCAAGGAGCCACGGTAGCCCTCAGATCGGATGGAGTGCTCGTCTCGGCTGTCGCAACGGATGGTGACGGCTATTTCTTTATCCATCGCATCATCCCGGATGCCTACGAAATCGTCATCTCCTTCGTGGGGTTTGAGCCCTGGAGCGAGCAGCTGCAGCTCGTTGGGAACGATACGAGGGATATCCGGGCACGCCTTGTTCCATCCATGTCCGAGGTTGGGGAGTTGGTTGTCGAGGCCGACGCTGTGGGTGGTATTACTACCGTCGCCGCTGGTCTCGAGACGATCGTGCCCCGTGCCATCAATCGCGTGCCCGTACCCGGCGTCTCCGGCGATCTGGCCTCCTACCTGCAAACCGTTCCGGGTGTGACCTTGCAGGGAGACCGCGGCGGGCAGTTCTTCGTGCGTGGCGGAGCCGTTGATCAGAATCTGGCCCTTCTCGATGGCTTACCCGTGTACATGCCGTTCCATGTCGTCAGTTCGTATTCCGCTTTTCCCGAGGAAGTGGTTGACCGGGCTGCCTTCTATACCGGTGGCTTCGGAGCCCGCTATGGCGGTCGGGCTTCTTCCATCCTGGACGTCACTGCTCGCAATGGCAACAAGCAGCATCCATCGGGCTCGGTATCTGTTGCCCCCTTTCTGAGTGCAATTACGGCAGAGGGACCTCTTGTGGAGGGGCGGGTCTCGGTTGTTTTGAGTGCTCGCCAGTCCTTTGTGGATCAGCTGATGCCCAATTTCCTGAGTCAGCGCATGCCCTATCGCTTTGGAGACCGCTTCGGAAAGATCCATGCCCTGATCGGAACTAATCACGAGCTCTCTGTCACCTTCCTGGATACCGACGATCGAGGTGATATCGCGGGAACGAAGAAGTCCGTATTCGGTGACGCCCAAGCTGCCGCGATCACGGACACGTCAGAGGTCGCTTGGGACAACAGGGTCTACGGCGGTGCATGGACGTTTCGCTCGGAGCGCCTACCCGTCGTATCCCGTATCTCTGTTGGTCGTTCAAGGATGACCAATGCGTTTGGTCCCCCCGGCGCACCGGAACGTTTTGCCCCTATCGAAAGCAAAGAAGCAGGCATTCGATTGAGCTGGCTTCTGCAAAGGGGTGACATTGCCATCGGATCGACGGTGCGCAGAACCGAGTTGGAATACCTATTGGATGATCTGTTTACCGAGTACACGACCTCGCAGGAGACCTTGCTCGAGGTTCAAACGTACGCAGAAGCCACGCTGGATGCCTTGGCTGATCGCGTCTCCGTCAATCCGGGCGTAAACCTCTATTCACTCACCGAGCGGTCGCAGCGCTGGGTCGAACCCCGGCTACGACTCTCGTTCTGGCCCACGGATCGAAATGGGCGTCATCAGCTGAATGCCTCGTGGGGTATCTATCACCAATCGCTGACCGGTCTGACGGACGAGCGGGATCTTGCGAATCTTTTTACCGCTTGGATTACAACACCCGAGGGAGAGCAGCCCATGCGGTCCGTGCATGCCATTCTAGGATGGTCCATGCGGTTACGACCCTCCATGAGCTGGGCCGTTGAGGTATTTCATAAAGGGTATGAGCATATCTCAGCACCTGTTTTCAGTGCTTTTCCGCAGTTCACTACCTCCATTCAGGAGGCTCGTGGTGTGGCGTACGGGGCAGATGTTCGCCTAAGTTTCGAGAAGCACCCGTTCGTGCTACGCTCGCTGCTGGATGGCAGCCTGTCCTATACGTGGTCGAATGTGGAGTACGAAGCAGGACCCTACACCTATCACCCGGCGCATGACAGACGCCATCAGGTGAATGCTGTGGTACGTGCACAGCGAGGAGAGGTTGGACTGACGGCGCAATGGCAGTTTGGCTCGGGTTTGCCATTCACGGAGTCCGGTGGCTTCGATAAATGGTATCTGTTGACACCGGACGTGGATGTCGCTTCCGAAAAAGGGATCGATCGGATCGTGTACGCCGAACCCTTCGGGGGGCGGCAGCCCACATACGCTCGACTGGATCTGTGGCTGGAGCGCAGGGTGGAGCGAGGGCGATATGTCGGCACCCTGCGTGCAGGAGCCCTCAACCTGTTCAACAGGGCCAACCTGTTCTACTACGATCTCTTCACGTTCAGTCGTGTCGACCAGCTTCCGTTCATTCCCTCGGTTGGATTCAAGGTGGGGTTACGCTGATGAGACGAACTGTTTGGGGCATGGGGCTCGTGATCGTATCGCTTTGCTGGATGGGCTGCGATGACACCTTTCTGGATCCTTTTGATAATGATCAGCGCTACTTCACGGTCTATGGGTTTCTGGATCCATCCCAGCTTCAGCAGACCGTCCGGATCATCCCTGTTACCCGTTTTCCCGAGGATATCCAGGGTCCTGCGCAGTCGCAGGCGTTCATCGATGCACGCGTGTATACCCGGGATTTGACGGACAGCACGTCCACATTATGGCGTCATGAATTGAAGCGGCTCCAGGATGGCTCCTTTATCCACCTCTACCACGCGGAATTCCTGGTCAAGGCAGGGCATACCTATCGGCTGGATATCATCCGGAATGACAACAAGATGGCATCGGC
>JAFMNH010000115.1 GCA_017859335.1 Rhodothermales bacterium
ATGCGTACCGGAATGTGGGGACCTTGGACGCTTATGTCCTCAACTTCCCGGATCGCCTCTACGCCGGCAAGGGCAAGAAGGAGCCAGTCGACGAAATCCGTCACGAGGACGATCCCGAATCTCCCTTCCAGATCTGATGCCGCTGCTCCTGTTTGACATTGATGGCACCCTGCTTCGCTCCGATGGCGTAGGTCGGCGAACCATTCGGGAAGCCCTCTCCGATATCGTGGGTCGCCCCGTCTCCTCTGACACAGTCTCGTTCTCAGGCCGGACCGACCCGGCCATCATGCGGGACGTCCTGCTGGAATCGGGCTGTTCCCGGGAGGAAGCTGATGAACTGCTTCCGGAATGCCTTCGGACGTTTGCAACCGTCTTCAGCGAACGTGTCCAGCCGGAAAACATGACCGTCCTGCCCGGCGTGCTGGATCTTCTGGATACTGTCGTGGAGCGCTATGGCCACACACTCGGCCTGGTTACCGGCAATCTCGACATCACGGCCGAAGCAAAACTCCGTGCCGGTGGTCTGGATGGGTATTTCTCCTTTGGCGCGTACGGGTCGGACCACGAGGATCGTAACCTGTTGCCGGCGTTGGCCATGGAACGCGCACGGTCGCATGGGCATGACGACGTGCGGTCAGAGCGCACGGTCGTCATTGGAGATACCGAGCACGACATCAGCTGCTCGCGTCATGCGAACGTTGCGGTCGTAGCGGTGGCCACGGGGAAAATCCCGTACGAGACGCTGTTCCAACACAGCCCTGACCTCCTGCTCAAGGACCTGTCCGTGCATGACGACATCCTGCGCTTTCTGGACGAGGTAGCCGCGCGTTAGTCCCCTGCCAGCTCGTAGTGCGCAGCCAGGCCTTTCAGCAAGGCTTCTGCCGTCCGATCCACGATCTCGTAGACGTGTTCGAATCCCGCATCGCCACCGTAGTAGGGATCAGGCACCTCGTAATCCCCCGGCTCCGGGTCCCACTGCCGGAACAGCGTAACGCGGTGACCGAAATCATCGCCCGCGTCCAGGAACAGGATGTCATGCAGGTTGGATTTGTCCATGGCCAGGATATGGTCGAAGTCGGCCAGATCCGTATCCACGAACTGTCGCGCTCGCAGCGCTGAGATATCCACGCCCTGCCGTTTAGCCGTGGCCATCATGCGACGATCAGGCGGATTTCCGACGTGCCAAGCACCCGTGCCTGCAGAATCTATATCAATGATCCCATCCAGACCGGCTGCCCGCACCTTGTCCCGGAAGACGCCTTCCGCAAGCGGACTGCGACAGATGTTGCCGAGGCAGACAAACAGCACGCGAACCGGTCTGCTCATTCGAATGCCCCTTCACCAAGCGTGCGTTTGACCATCCACTTGTTGCCCCAGTAGAACAGTCCAAGTACAATGGCCCACTGCAGCGTGACCGTGGCCACCGAATAGGGGTCTAGCGGGTTGAACCACGTGTCCGGAGCATATGCTGTTGCCGAGAGCCAGAACCACCATACGAGGAGCACGACGGCCTGAGCCGGTACGAGCCAACGCATGATGACGTCCCATTTGGCACCGGCTTTCCAGTCCCCCTCGATGTCATCAATCGCTTCCTGACGGAATACGCTGACGCCGTACTTGTTGACGGCGTAGGCCATGAAGGCGCCCGAAATCATCAGGGCCACGCCCCAAACGAAGTCCTGGTTGCCGAAGAAGGTCAGGTTGACGGCCGAGGGCACACCCATCAAGAACGAAATCCCGCAGATATAGATGACCGCCTTGCGACGCGTAATACCCATGTCGACCAGGATGCGCGTCGATAGTTCGATCATCGAGATGAGCGAGGAAAACGCCGCAAACGCCAGGCCCAGGAAGAACATGATAGCCAGCGGATTGCCAAAAGCCATCTTGGCAAAAAGCTGCGGCATCCAGATGAAGGTCAGTCCTGTTGCGGCAGGACCACTCGTCCGCATGATCTCCAGCACCTCAGGTCGTGACATTTCGGCGCCGAGAACGGCAAAAACGGTCCCAAATATGGTGATGGCGGCCAGCAGGGACACCAGGTTGTTTCCGAACCCGGTAATGACAGAATTCTTGACCACACCGTGTTTGGCGTGCATGTAGGCGCCGTAGGTCAGGATCATACCCCAGCCGGCACCCGTGTCCCAAGCGTTCTGCGTCAGGGCCTCGAGCCAGACACGCGGATTGCTTAGCGTGGCCCAGTCCGGCGTGAACAGGAAGGCGATACCTTCGCCCGATCCATCCAGGGTAACAGCCCTGACCAGCGAAATCAGGACGATGACCAACAAGGACGGGATCAGGATCTTGTTAGCCCGTTCGATGGACTTGATCCCGTTGATCACGATGATGGCCCCGACACCCATGGCCAGGCCATGGAACACAATGGGGAGCATGGAGCCCTGAAACCCTTCCCAAATGGCAGTGGACGAGGCCACGTCAATCGGGAGCGGGTTGGCAACCATCTGGGTGAAGTAGTAGACACACCACCCCGCCACGACCGAATAGTAGAACATGATGGCCGTGGCCACGAAGGCAATGAACGCCCCCATCCAACCTTTGCCCGGACCCGCAATCTTGGCAATCGTGCCGACGACGCCCATACGGCCCTTGCGACCAAGCGCGTACTCCGCAATGATGAGCGGAACTGACCAGATGAGCAGGAAGATTAACCAGGCGAACAGGAAGGCGCCCGCACCGGCATCGCCTGAGTTGGTGGCAGCAATACGCGGAAAACGCCAAATGTTACCTGTTCCGACGGCAATACCGAGAACACTCAGGAGCAGGCCAAGCCTGCTGGAAAACCGTTGGTCTTTTTCGGCCATGGTATGGATTGGATGCTGGGTGGTTGGGTGCTGGGTGGATCGGGCCCGGATGACGGGCAGGCAGCCCGTGGGCATCAATGCCCGACGTTCAGGTCGATCGGATAGTACTCAAAATCGACGAATTTCTGGAGATGGGTATCGTAAAGCGTTGAAAATGGGTTCCCACTCTGCCCACCGGGATAAATACCTCGTGCCTGTGGTGGCGAGGTCGAAAGGTCCACGACCACCCGCCACGAAGCGCTGAAACGCACAGGATTGGTGCGTGCCGGCGACAGCGTTTCACGATATCCTCCGTATGGGAATCCCTCCCGCCAAAGTGCCCTGAGGGGCTCTGCACCCGTAATATGTCGAAGCTGCAGCGTCTGAACCTCTCCCCAAGGCACGTCTGTGTAGTCGGTTTCAGCCCATCGCTGCGCTGTCTCTTCGATGGCCGCCCTGAAGATGTCGGGACCGGTTTCCCTGGCCGGCGTATCGGCACGATCAAACCAGACATGCGCCGTGTCCGACTGAAGCAACTCAAGGATGCGAACCGCCTGGGGCTCAGCTCCGTTCGCGAAAACGTCTTCATCCCACACCAACGCCCGCAGTGATTCAAAATACAGGTCGAAAAGATGCCCTTCGATGGCATCCGTCGACATGCTGCCGTCAAATGACAGCAACACTTCACGCAGACGGTGGGCATCCGGCGAGAGGTCTTCCAGGTCGAGAAGTGGCTGCGTGAACAATCCTACCTGCAGCGCTACCTGGTCGCCTTGGTAGGAGGCTACATCATCAACGGTATGACGGCTTTTACCCGAAAGCAACGCGTCAATTCGTACGGAGCGGTGTATTGAGTACCAGTCCTGACCCAGATAATGCGGGTATCCATCGGAAGCAGGCCGCTGATTCGTACTGGCCAGATATCCTTTCGAGGGTTCGATGGAAAACGGCAACTCATCGAATGGCACCCTGCCAATCCATTCCGTGTCCGAAGTTGATCCATCCATCACGCCGAATGCATTGCCCTGCCCTCGCACCGGCATATATCCCGTGCTTCGTATGGCAATGATCGAGTCTGTCCCCGCGTAAAGGATATTCTGCATGGGATAATCCCACTGACGGGTGGCACGCTCAAACTCCTCGTAATTGCGCGCCCGGTTCATGTCCCATACCGCCGCAAAGGTGGTGCCGAACTCGTGGCCCACCCAGCGGATGACAAAATCGCCATCATCTTCCCGCAGGACAGGTCCGAAATGCGTGAAGGGTACCTCAATGACCTGCTCTTCGCCGTCCTTGACCCGGATCGTATCACGCTGCACCTCCAGATCCAGCCACGTATCATCGTATCGGTAATGCCTGCCATCATCGCTCAACTCAATCCGGTAGGTGTCCAGCTGATCCGAGCCTGTGTTGGTGAATGCCCATGCTGTGGTCGGCGTGATGCCCTCGACTATCCCTGGCACTGCGGGGAATGTGACACCATAGACGTTCGTGGTAGGCGTGATCAGATGTGCCTCATACCAAATCGCTGGAAGGGTCAAGGAAAGGTGCATATCCCCGGCAAGTATCGGCATGCCCGTTGCAGACCGGCTACCACTGACTGCCCAGTTGTTGGAGCCCTTTCCCTCCGTAAACCCTTCCATAATGGCCTCCTGCCACGAGGGGGCTTCTTTGAACCGGCTCTCCCCGCTGACGGATACCGAACCCGTTTCCGCAACCACATGCCGTTCATGATCCACGCTGCCCCCAATGGCCATCATGCTCAGCTTTCCCCCGTCCTGCCCAGACTCCACACCGTTGTCGCCAGATGATCCACTGGACTCCGCCCACCATCCCTCTCCTGCCTGTATGATGGGTTTTTCCCAAATTGAGTACTCAGGATACAGTCTCTGGAACATGGCATCTCCCATCGAGGCCCTCGCAAAGGCATGGGATCGGTCCGTGCTCCGGAAGCTAAGGTCATAGGCCATGTACGCATACAAGGCCATGGTAAACTCAGACGTTATGCTGTCCGGGGGCTGCGCATCAAGCAAGCGATACTCCAACGGGTAGTCCTCCGGATGCAGTTGCGACAGCCAGGCATTGGCGCCGCGAACGTATGATTCCACCGCCTTGAATTCCCTCGGCATCCGATCAGCCATAAGACGCGTGTTGCGCCGAACCGCATGAACGATCCCATTGCGATAAAAGTGCTGATCGATACTCAGGGCTTCCTCACCAAGCAACTCGGCTAAACGACCTGTGCTCACCCGGTGGATGAAGTCTGCCTGAAAGAGCCTATCGCGCACAACAACATAGCCCAAGGCTACCATGGCATCCTGGTCGGACGACGCCTTGATGTGCGGCACCCCCCGATTGTCCATCGTAATGCGCACTGAATCCTGCATACCGTCCAACTTCACCGTCTCCGAAACCCATGGTCTGGCAGCGCGGGCAGTACTCCAGAGGCCGCTCATCGGCTCGAGCATCGGGCCCACCCGAAAGGACCCACCAACAGGTAGGTGTAGGGCAACCAGCAGCGAGCCAACCATCACTGAATAAACCAGAATCCGTTTCATGAGCCACTCCTGATCGGATTCACTGGCCGAAAGAAGGACTCCTTCGTGGGGATCCCACCGCGCGGTTCGGACTGCGCCAAACCGCCAGCATCGGCATCGGCACCAGAAGCCTGTTCGTGGGCCGACATAATTCCCAACCACTCATCAGCAACATTGGCGTAATCGATGGCACCACGCGACATCGTACCAGCCTCGAAAACGGACGAGCCCGAACGGGAAGACAGGGAGAGCGACGTGCAGGTCCGAACGATGTGGGAAAGCACCTGGTTGTCGTACTTGTCGCGAAGATACTTCCTGTAGGCGCGGTGATTCTTCTTTCGCCCATCCACCATCGTGAACAAGAACCGCTGATGCACAAGGGACGGGTTGAGTCGTTTGCGGACCATGGAAACGGTCTGGAAGGTCTGCTCTGCGCCAACCACTGGCTGATATTCCGGGAGTACAGGAATGATAACAGCATCCGAAGCTACCAGCGCATTCAGGCTGTACACCGTGACGGCTGCGGCCGTGTCAAAAAGGACAATGTCATACCCTGAGACGGCCTCAGCGAGGTATTCTTTCGCCCACAGCACATCGGTCGGTTTCGTGAGTCGCCGGATGGCTGCTGAGAGGGCCGGAGACGATGGAATCAGATCGAAGGCAGGCAACGTTTGTATCGGCGCTGCCGCGTCGGTATCCTGCTCGAAAAGCCGCAAGGACGAGGCATCCGGAGATGGCTCGGGCAATCCCATCATGCGCGTGAGGAACGCCTGCGGATCGAGGTCGATGACAAGCACCTTCTTGCCGCTCAGAGCAAGAGCGGCGGCCAGATTGATTGACGTGGTAGTCTTACCGGTGCCGCCTTTATGGTTACAGACCGTCAGTACGAACATGTAGCAGGGTATCCGTTGTCGTTTGACCAAAGGTAATGAGTAACCTTGTAAAACAAAGGTGGCCCGCCGTCATCTCCGGACTGATGTTCGGTGCAGCCTGGGAGCCTCTGGGACTTTGGCCCTTGGCGATTGCAGGATGGGCGTGGTGGATGTCAGGGCTGCGAGTACGTGATACGACCGCGGTCTTCTTGCATGCTTTCCTGTTTGTTCTGACGGCTTGGATGGTGGCATTCCACTGGGTTTTAGCTCACCCGATGCCACTTGCAGCAATGACCTCCGGTATTGCGTTGCTCTCCTACGCCTCCATCTTTGCGGCGTTGACAGCCTGGCTCATCGGTCTTGTGGACTCCTTCACATCTTCCTCCCATCCCCTTTATTTCCGTGCCATCATACTAACGGCCATCCTCTCAACCGTCGTCTTTGAGACGATTCTTTTTAAAGGGCCATTTGCTATGCCATGGCTCTCGCTGGGGTGGAGCACGGCACCCTCATCGTGGTCTCTCCTGGCCAGTTCGTTGCTTGGCGTGCAGGGTCTTGCCCTCCTGATACTGGTTATGGCTGGTCTCATTTCGCTCGTGCCCGGGTTCAGGATGCAGGGCCGCGCCGGCATCGGGCTCTGCGTCCTGGGAATGCTCCTCTTCATGCCACGCCTCATAAGCGTTTCTCCCGCCTACCCTGAATCGAGGTATGACACTATCAGGGTGCGCCTGCTGGAGCCTGATCTCCCACCACAACGGTGGTCTGACGTCCATGATCTGGGCCGCATTGATGGCTTCATGGATGCCTTGCGCGCGGCAGCGGAATCCGATCGGCCAACAGACATCACGGTATTGCCAGAGACAGCCCTTCCCCTCGGGCCGATCGACTCCCTTCGAACCTGGGTTTCGGCACTGGCGCAGGCGGCCGGATCTCCTGTCCTTTCGGGCGCCATTGAACGCGACCTCGACAGCCTGTCGGCACCAGCCTACAATGTAATCGTTTCATCGGAAGAGCCGCAGCAGCGATACGCAAAGCGCCGATTGGTCCCTTTTGCTGAGAGGGTCCCTTTTTCGGACTGGATGCCGGCATTCCGTCGCCTTGCAGTGCCTGCGGGTGGTATTGCGTCCTATGCCCGTGGAAAACGCCTTGGTCCCATGCGTGTCGCCGGCCTGGACGTGGTGCCCCTCATATGCTTTGAA
>JAFMNH010000020.1 GCA_017859335.1 Rhodothermales bacterium
AACATCAATAACTGCAGTTATTATTGCCATCAGGCCAGCGGGGTGGGTCTTTCGTCGGTCACGGGCAGCGGCACGGCTACGGTCGTTCTCGACGATCTCTCCCGTGCCGACACCGTATTCCTGATCGGCGCCAATCCGGCCAGCAACCACCCCCGCCTCATGAAGTCCCTGCTCGGCGTTCGTCGCCGGGGCGGTCAGGTCATCGTCATCAACCCCATTCGGGAGCGCGGACTGGAGCGTTTCAGTGTACCATCGGACGCCCGTAGCTTGCTCTTCGGCAGTCGGATTGCCAGCCATATGGTCCAGCCGCATATCGGTGGAGATCTTGCGATGCTGACGGGCCTGGCCAAGCAACTGATCGAAACGCACCGCATCGACTCGGACTTCCTCGAAAACCACACCCGCGGATTCGAGGACTTCGCCGCACGCGTACGGACCACCCCATGGAATATCATCGAGCAGGATTCCGGCCTGTCCCGATCAGACATCACGAACCTTGCCGATCGGTACGTGGCCGGAAAGCGGGTCATTTTTGCCTGGGCCATGGGAGTCACACATCACGCCCATGGCACCGAAACCGTGCAGATGATTGCGAGCGTGGCCATGCTGCGCGGCATGCTCGGCAAACCCGGCTGCGGCCTGATGCCCATCCGCGGGCACTCGAACGTGCAGGGGATCGGCAGTATCGGCGCCACACCGCAGCTGAAAAAAGCCATCTTGGATGGGCTTACGCATAAGTACGGCCTGGATCTGCCCACTTCGGAAGGTCTCGATACCATGGCATGCATGCAGGCCGCTGAAGCCGGTGCCATGGACGTGGCCTTCCACTTGGGGGGCAACCTGTTCGGATCGAACCCGGATGCTGCATGGGCGGCCCGGGCGTTGTCCACCATCCCGTGGCAGATCACGCTAAGTACCACACTCAATACTGGACACGCCCGGGCCGCATCGCCCAATCACCTGATCCTGCCCGTCCTTGCCCGGGACGAAGAACCTGAGCCCACCACGCAGGAATCCATGTTCAATTTCGTCCGGCTCAGCGAAGGCGGCACTTCCAGATTCGAAGGACCGAGAAGCGAATTGGACATCATCAGCGACCTCTTCCGGCGCGTCAGCCTCGGCAGGGAAAACGGCACGCCGTTGACGGCACTCGACTGGCCGGGCATGTCAAATACGCAGGGACTCCGCAGGATGATGGCAGATGTCGTGCCCGGATGGGAAGCCCTCAGGGAACTCGATAACGGCGGACCCGAATTCCAGATTGATGGGCGAACCTTCCATGAGCCCGTATTCGCAACGCCCGATACACGAGCCATCTTTCACCCTCCACACCTTCCTCCCGACGACTCAACACCTCAGCACTTGCGACTCATGACCATCCGCAGCGAAGGGCAATTCAATACGGTGGTTTACGAAGAGGAGGACCTGTTTCGTGGGGCCACCCAACGCGATGTGGTCCTGCTCCATCCCGAGGATATTACGGCACGGGGCCTTCGCCACGGACAACGGGTCCGCGTCGAAGGCCCCGGTGGTCAGATGCCCCACCAAATGATTCACGCATTCGAGCGCATACGGCCCGGCAACGCAGCCATGTATTTTCCGGAAGCAAATATCCTGCTCGACCGGCAAGTGGACAACGTCAGCCGTACACCTGCCTTCAAAGGTGCGCTGATCACGCTTACCCCTTGACGCTGCATAAGCGCAACATGAAGGGCGCAACGTTTTGCCCATTTGCTGCACCAAACACGACGAACACATACACCCCTTTTCTGCTATCCGAATGAGCTCCAAAAAAGTACTGACCTTTGAAGGCAAGGACATCACCGTCGTATGGGACGGTAATCTGTGCATCCACGCCGAGGAGTGTTGGCGCGCTGACAGCGAATTGTTCGACGTGAACCGTGAACCTTTCGGCGATCCGGACCTGGTGGATGCCGAAGAGGCCGATCGTATTGCAAAGCGTTGCCCCTCAGGCGCCATTGCCTGGCGGGCCAATGACGCTTCGGCTGAAGAAGCCGCCGCAGATGAGAATACGGTTACCGTTGTCCCGGACGGCCCCCTGTACGTTCGCGGGGATCTGAGTATCGAAGGCGTCCCTGCGCAAGACGGAAACACCACGAAGCGGGTTGCGCTGTGCCGATGTGGCCTCTCGAAAAACAAACCCTTTTGCGATAATTCCCACATCGAAGGAGACTGGCGTGATAAGGGTGCTGTAGGACGCGAAGGACCGGGCTTTGAAGAGCCCGGCGGGCCCCTCTCGATTTCTCCCCGCAAGGATGGCCCCCTGCTCCTGCGCGGAAACGTGGCTGTACGGGCTGCCAGCGGTTGCATCCGTTGGAAAGGGTCCAAAGTATCCCTGTGTCGGTGCGGCCTTTCAAAGCGAAAGCCCTTCTGTGACGGATCCCACAAGGGAGAATTCGAAGCCGACGGGGAATCCTGACCCCGGGCGGGGTCGTTGCACGGGATGGATGCTTCAAAAACGGAACCCCGCCCCGCCATGTCCTCTTGCGTCGTTGCCGCCCTTTACCATTTTGCTCCCATTGCGGACCCGCAGGCCTTCCGGGACCACGTCGAGGAGGTAATGGAATCGAACACCGTTCGGGGCACCATCCTGGTCGCTTCCGAGGGTATCAACGGAACCGTGTCAGGATCACGCGAGGGTATCAATGCCCTCCTTGCCTTCCTGCGCTCCCAGCCTGGCCTCAAGGGACTCGAGCACAAGGAGTCATACACGGACGAGTGTCCATTCCTTCGCACCAAAGTTCGCCTGAAAAAAGAAATCGTGACCCTGGGGATCGAGGGCGTGGACCCGAACCGGACCGTGGGTACCTACGTGGATCCCGAGAACTGGAATGATCTGATATCCCGGGACGATGTCATCCTGATCGACACCCGGAACGACTACGAATATCAGGTAGGGACCTTCAAGGGGTCGCTCAATCCGAATACCCGCTCCTTCCGCGAGTTTCCGGACTACGTCAAGGAAAACCTGGATCCTGCCCAGAAGCCCAAAGTGGCCATGTTCTGCACGGGCGGCATCCGATGCGAGAAGGCGACTTCATGGCTGAAGGAAGAAGGATTCGACGACGTGTATCACCTGAAAGGCGGTATCCTGAATTACCTGGAGAAGGTGGATGCGGACGCATCCCTCTGGGAAGGTGAATGTTTCGTCTTCGACGGACGCGTAACCGTTGACCACGCGTTGAATCCCGGGAAGTATGACATGTGCCACGCCTGCCGCATGCCGATTTCCGAAGAGGACATGGCCTCGCCACGCTACGAAAAGGGTGTCAGCTGTCCTCACTGTCACGATCAGCTTTCAGACGATGACCGCGAGCGCATGAAAGAGCGTCAGCGCCAAATTGAATTGGCCCGCGATCGGGGCGAAAAACACCTCGGGGATGAGGCCTCTGTCATCCTCGCACAGCGTCGAAAAGAAAAACGGGCACGGCGCGAGGCGCAGCGTCAGCAAGCCAACTGATCAGTGGTTTCCCCCGGACGCCGGCGTGACCATGATGTGCGCGCGCCAGTCTCCCGGAAGCATCAACCACGGGGCGCCAGGGCCGGCCGGCTGCGTCGGTAGGCCTGTTGTTGCTGCCGTGGCGTACGGCGTATAGATGACGTAGCGCAGGTTGGCATGCATGACTTCGCCTGTCGCCTCGTCATAATAGGCCTCGTCGCCATACTTGATGTACAGCGTCGCAGGGCCCTCGGTGAATGCCAACGTGCCCGCCTTGATTTCTTCCCCACGCTTCATGACGGTTTCCATGCCGGTCATGCCCTCGGCCCGCAATTCGCGTCCGCGGGCCATGTAGGCTTCCAGATCCCGGTGGTAGCAGACCGACTCGAAGCCTTCCTGTGCCGGGTTGTCAGCCACACAGGTCAGCTCATTCTCCCCTTCCCGGATCACCCGGTACATTCCTTGATCATCATAGGCCAGGACGCGGGCACCCTCCTTCATCTCCTCAGGAGCAGCGGCCAGCGCCTGATTCACAAGGTGGGACTCGTCGGCAGACTGGGCACAGGCCACGTTGGTCAATGCAAGGGCTGCGCAAAAAAGAAGGGCTGGAATGCGGTTCATCGCGGGACGTCCGATGGGTGTATGGATCAACGCATCAAAGTACGCCGAATTTCCTGTGTCCGAAACCGATCTGCAATATTACCTCCACCGTCCTGATGCGTTAGTTTGCGTCACACCTTACCCTGAGACCTCATGAAATGCGCTATCCTCGGTCCGGGCGGCATCGCTGACGACCAGCACGCACCAGCTGTCAATGCTCATCCGGACGCCGTCCTGTGGTCGGTCCTGAGCCGCTCGGCCGAGCGGGGAGCCGACTTTGCACAGCGCCACGCCCTGCAATCCCCTGACCCGGTCCATACGTCACTCGACACCCTGCTGGCCGACAAACAGCTGGAAGGGGTAATCATTGCGACGCCCGACCGTCTGCACGAGGAACAAGCCGTTGCAGCCGCGCGGGCAGGAAAGCATGTTTTGCTGGAGAAACCGATGGCCACCAGCCTGGCGGCCTGCGACCACATCATGAAAGCCTGCGATGAAGCCGGGGTGACACTGGCCATGGCCTACCATCATCGCTGGCATGCGGGACACCGTGCCCTGCAACGGCAGGTGGCGGATGGCATGCTCGGCTCGCTTCGCCACATGCGCGTGCACTGGACCTTCGAGGCACCCGACGGCGGCAACTGGCGCTCGAGTCCGGACACGGGGCGATGGTGGTCCCTGGCAGCCAACGGCACGCATTGTCTCGACCTGATCCGCTGGTTCATGCTGCCCACCGAGGGCAATATCACAGATGTACGGTGCTTGATCAGCCGCGCCAAGTTCGCTTCGCCCCACGACGAGAGCGCCATCGTCCTCCTGCGTTTTGCCTCGGGCGCCACGGCCGAGTTTTCTGTTTCGGTCCAATACGCTTCCGATCCGCGCGTCGAAATCTATGGCGATGAGGGGTGGATCCGCATGGAAAACACCCTCGGGCGGCACGGTGCGGGACTCATCATCCACAATGACCAATCGGTCGCCTTCCACCAGCATAACCCGTTCCTGGGCGAACTGGATGACTGGATCCAGGCCGCCCGAGAGGGCCGTCCGCCCGAAGTATCGGCCGAGGAGGGACGTCGCAACATCGAGTGGCTCCTGAAGGCCATCGAGGCATCAGGGGAAGATCGATATACGGGGGTCTGACCGCACTCGCCTCGTCGCTCGCACATCCTCCCCGCAATGCGTACCATGATCCACTACCCCGAACCCACCGGTTGCACCATGAGATTTCTGACGCCGTTCCTGCTCACCGCATTTCTTGTTGCACAGCCGCTTAAGGCCCAAGACGCCCTCTCCACCGACCGTCCCGATTTCACGGACTCACCCATCACGGTCGGCCAGGGTACGCTTCAGGTAGAGGCGGGCCTTTCCCATCAGGCAACCGGCAATGCAAGCCTCCTGACAACGGGTGAGGGCCTAATCCGCTACGGCCTGCGTCCGGGATTCGAACTGCGCGTCGGTATCCCTTCCCTGATTTCGGGTGATGGCGTGGACGGCGGCCTTTCCGACATGAGTGTCGGCATCAAATGGACCATCGCCCAGCTTGAGAACGGCACGGATATGGGCCTCGTTGCCAGCACAACCTTGCCCACGGGCAATGATGACTTCACCGCTGATGATCCGAACCCAACCGTTACCCTTGCCCTTGGAAAACCGTTGACCCAGCGCGTGTCCCTGGCCTCTCAGTTGTCTTCAACGCTCTTCATGGCTGGAGACGATTGGAAAGCGCTGTGGAACGCCGCTGCGGTGCTTTCTGCGCCTATCAATGCGCAAGTGGGGGCGTTCGCAGGGCTCAAGGTCGAGCAGATTCCGGATGTGGACGCCCGGCTTTTCATCCAGGCGGGAGTGACCTACCCGGTTTCCGATGATTTCCAGCTGGATCTGCACGCTGGCACCGGGCTCAATGATGTCTCGGGCGATGAGTTCATCGGTCTGGGACTGGCTTTCCGGCGCTGAACCAACCTCGTCGCCGCCCCGTCCTCGCGGCCCCCGAATCTATTCTCCTGTTCTGACCGACACGCCATGCTTCCTCGTTATATGACAATGGGCGCCTATGCGCTGGCTGCCCTCCTGCTGACCCTGCCCGCACGTGGTCAATCGGTTCCTCTGTGGGACCATGTGGCATCGCTGCCCAATTCTCCCGCGGGCCGATATGATGATATGGCGTGGCTGGACCCCGACCGGGGCTGGGTGGTCAATCTGGCTGGTGAAATCTGGCACACAGACGATGGCGCCCGGTCCTGGACCCGGCAGGCACTGCGCTCTGATGTCCGCTTCCGCAGCGTTGCGTGCAGGGATTACCCCAGTACAGCCACCGGTAAGGAGGTCTGCTGGGCA
The DNA here is from genome assembly GCA_017859335.1 of Rhodothermales bacterium. Taxonomy (GTDB): domain Bacteria; phylum Bacteroidota; class Rhodothermia; order Rhodothermales; family UBA10348; genus JAAZVD01. The sequence continues at coordinate 6,395 of JAFMNH010000020.1, forward strand.
GGAACCGTCCTGTCAACAGACGCCGGCAACAGTGCCGGCATGCTGTGGGAAACACGCGATGGAGGCGAGCACTGGATCGACATTACCCACCGCATCAGTGGCACCGTACCCTACGGCATCTGCGGCATGGTTTCGGTAGGGTCCAAGGCGTGGGCCGTTGGCGCCTACTATGGCGAACCAACCGTATTGCGAAGTGAGAATGGGGGCGAAACATGGGTGGGGACCCCCGTCGGCCATGTGGCTGAAAACCTGATCGATGTGTATTTCAAGAATGAATTGGAGGGCTATGCCACGGGAGGCACGGACGGCCTTTCCACCGGCACGGCGGTGGTGCTGCGAACGATGGATGGCGGCCTGACTTGGGAACGCGTTTTCGTCTCTTCCCTCAGTGCCGGCGCACAGGCCGAGTGGGGCTGGAAAATTTCGTTCCCAAGCGACGATGTCGGGTACATCTCGGTCGAGTACAACAGTATAAATGCACCGACAGCCAAAGTCCTCAAGACCGAGGACGGAGGCGCCACGTGGCGGGAGGTCTACATCGAAGGCAGCAATGCCAGCGCGGGCCTGCAGGGCATCGGCTTCATTTCTCCAACCACGGGTTGGGCCTCGGGTCGTGGTGTGACCTCCGTTACCACTGATGGAGGTACGACCTGGACACAACTGGGTCATTACAATCCCGCAACCGGCAACGGGCAACTCGATGGATCGATGAATCGCTTCTTCGTGGTCAACGATACGTTGGCCTACGGCGTAGGTCTTCGCCTGTACGAACTGACCACCGCCTCTGCTACAGGCACCTCGCTGGAATCGAACCCGCTGCCCGAATCCTTTTCGCTGGCCAATCCCTACCCCAACCCCTTTACCGAGGAAGCGCGCGTGCCATACACCCTTGAGCGGGCTTCCATGGTACACGTCCAGGTCATCGACATGCTCGGACGAACACACCGATCCTTCCCGAGTCAATTCCGCCAGCCGGGGTCCTACGAGATTCTGTGGGACGGGACCGACGAAGCCGGTATCCGCGTTGCTGCCGGTGGCTATATATTCTTGGTGGACATCGGAGACTCCATCGAAACCAAACGCGTGGTATTCGTCAAGTAGTTCCCGGATACGTCATCCGCCACAATCCCCCGATCATCATGGGAAATCCCATCATCCACTTCGAAGTTGCAGGTACCAACGGAACGGCCCTCGAGACGTTCTATGCTGAGTTGTTCAAGTGGAAGATCGACCACCAGGGCGAAGGTGACATGCAATACGGATTCATCAGCGAGGGATCCGCAGGAGCGGTCGGAGGCGGTATCCGCCATGAACCCGATGGCAAGCCGGAAGTCGTATTCTATGTCGAGGTAGATGACGTCAAGCTTGCGATTGAACATGCCAAGGCCCTCGGAGCCACCGTCCGCATCGAACCCATCAATACGGGAGATGTCACCTTCGGAATGATTCGCGATCCGCAAGGCAATTCTGTCGGGCTCATTGAGCGGCCCGATTCCACGCTCGAAGGGACCCAAGAGCACAACCCAACTACATGACCATGTCCTCTACCGTTGTTTTGGGGTGCGGCCTTGTCGGCAGCGCCATCGTCAAGGATCTGGCCCTTCTTGAAGGGCACAACGTTACCGCTGTCGACATATCGCCTTCCAACCTGGATGCGTTGCCCCGCGATGAACGCATCTCGACCCGAAAGGCCGATGTCACACAGGAGGGTGCGGTTGCCCGTTTGGTGGAGGACGCCGACCTCGTTGTTTGTGCCGTCCCGGGTTTCATGGGATACGATACCCTGCGCCGGATCATTGAAGCCGGCAAGCCGGTCGTTGACATTTCCTTTTTCCCGGAAGATGCCCTGCAGCTGGACGACTTGGCCCGCTCCATGGGTGTAACGGCTGTCGTTGATTGCGGCGTTGCCCCCGGCTTGTGCAATATTCAGGCTGGATGGGTACAAGAGCGGATGGACCAGGTTGAGTCCTACCTCTGTTACGTGGGTGGCCTGCCAACAGTGCGGGTACAGCCTTTTGAATACCGTGCGGTGTTTTCGCCTATCGATGTAATCGAGGAATACACGCGACCGGCCCGCTACGTGGAGCATGGCCAACTCGTCACGCGCCCCGCGCTGACCGATATCGAACCCATTGATCTGCCCGGCGTCGGTACGCTGGAAGCCTTCAACACGGACGGGCTTCGATCGCTGATCCACACGCTGGATGCTCCTTTCAAAAAGGAAAAGACGCTACGTTATCCGGGGCATGCGGCCCTGATGCGCACCTTTCGGGACACCGGTCTCTTCTCGGAGGAAGCCATTGCCACAGGCAGTGGGAACGTACGTCCCATCGACGTGACCAGCCGCCTGCTCTTCGATGCGTGGAAAATGGGTGATGAAGACAGGGACCTGACCGTCATGCGCGTGGTCATGGAAGGAGTGGAAGACAGCCATCGCGTGCGCTACACCTTTGATCTGCTGGATCAGTTCGACGAACCAACAGGCATCCACTCCATGGCCCGGACCACAGGCTATACATGCACGATTGTCTCGGCTCTCGTGGCAGATGGTCAATTTCAGCGACCCGGTATCAATCCACCCGAGTTCCTGGGCTCCCAAGCAGGGATCTATGATGCCGTACTGGCCGGATATGCTCGACGGAACATCCATATTTCCACTGAGCGGGACGTTCTGAGCCGATAATTCGCTTCTTCGCTGCGGATCTGCTGGATATCCGAGCGTTTTTTTGGAGGGGTATGACATTTCTGTGTCATACCCCTCTCCGTATCATGGGATCAACGAGTTACTGATCCAAGGGCCGTGGGTCAATTCCATGCGCCCCCACGAACGGAGTCTTCTCGGGCTCGGACGATCTGAACCAATCATTGCCAACAGAGACGATGAACACATTCCAGCACTCTTCTGCATCCATCATGCCGGTAGTCTCTCCCCAGCCGGTATCTCGTCGTAAAGCGCTTCTGGCCCACGGCATGCTCAGCGCCCATGTCATGGCAGGGTTCAAAGCACATGGATTCTATCTCGATATATCCGGACAATCGCCCGAGCTTCTCTCGTCGAATGAGAAAATCAGGATACCTCTCAACACGTTGACGTACACACAGCTGCAGGCAGTCAAGGATCTGGCGCAGGATCAGTATGTACGTGCCATGCTCGAGGGTAGCCTCGAATTGGATACACACAGGGCCACACTGAATTTCGTGAGCAGACAATTGCAAAAAGCCGCCCACATTCCCGCCTCGAAAGCCCCGATCCAGAACCGTAAGGCACGACGCCCCTCCCGAGGCGGACAGCGTGCCAAGACAACGTCTCCGACTCCGGTCCAGGCTGCCTGACCACCTTATGAACGACCTAGGGACCACCCAAGTCCAGTCGGAGTTGCTCCGGAGGCAACCCATCGGTAAGTGAGTGGAGGTGGGATATCGTAATACCGAGTAGTCGAACCGGCTCCACGGGCGGAGACGGGGCATTGTGGAGCAAGAGCGCCACTACTTCCAGGATTTCCTCCGCATCATGGAGTGGTTTCCCTGTGCTGACCTGCCGCGTGGAGGTCTTGAAATCAGAGGTCTTTATCTTCAGCGTGACCGTGTTCCCGGCCAACCCGGCTTCGTGCAATCGATAGGCCACTTTTTCAGCAATCGGCTGCAACCGATCCATCATGTCCGCAGCAGCAGTCAGATTGGTATCAAAGGTCCGCTCTGCGCCCAAGGATTTGCGACCACGACGGGTACTCACCGGTCGATCGTCCAGACCACGACTCACCCGGTGGTAGTACCGGCCGGCTTTGCCGAAGCGCTGAGTGAGCTCCTCCTCCGAGAACTGCCTCAGATCAAGCCCCGTCTTGATGCCCAGGTCGTGCATGCGCCTCGCCGTCACCGGACCCACACCGTGGAACTTCTCCACGGGCAACGCGGCAATGAAGGCCAACGCATCCCTGGGCCGGATAACGGTCAGACCGTCGGGCTTTTCGAAATCCGAAGCCACCTTGGCCAAAAACTTGTTGTAGGACACACCGGCTGAAGCCGTAAGCCCGGTCTCCACACGAATCATCGCACGTATTCGGCGCGCCATCTCGGTTGCCGACAGACCCCTCGCAAGCGGATGGGTCACATCCAGATAGGCTTCGTCCAGTGACAGGGGCTCGAGCGTATCCGTAAACCGGTGGAAAATGGCTCGAATCTGCTTCGAAACCGACCGGTAAACATCGAACCGTGCAGGCACGAAAACGAGTCCGGGACACCTGCGTGCTGCCAAGGCCGAGGACATGGCGGAGCGCACTCCGAAGGCACGCGCTTCATACGATGCAGCCGCCACGACACCGCGTTTTGATGAGCCCCCGACCGCCACCGGAATTCCTCGCAGTTCTGGAAAATCCCGCTGTTCGACGGATGCATAGAAGGCATCCATATCCACGTGTATGATTTTTCGGAGCTCGCTCATGGGCCTTGTCGTGTTCACTGCCTTAATCGCGTTTGCTCAATCAGAGGATCCCCCATCATCGCCCAGCCCATGAACCGTCCCTTTATCTGTATACCCTTGCGCTGCTTCCGCACCGGACCCATCCTGATGGGTCAACGGGTTAACCCCCCTTGCTTTCTGGCCCTGGCGCTGCTCGTTCTTGTACCAATGGCCGGTTGTGCGCCCTCCATCGCCTCCTACTCTGCACGGGCCTACGAGCAGGCAGTAGATCTGAAAGTGGACACCCTTCGTCTGATCGAACGCGCAGAGCAGCCCTACGAGACACATCGCTCACGCGTGGAGTCGCTGCAGGTCCGGCTGCTCAAAGCTCGGGAATTCGCCCGTGGCAGAGCACACAACGAGATGGCCACGAGCCAATGGGACATCATGGTGGATCCGGATGGACATATGGCAGGAGGCTTCCTGTCCCGCTGGGCGGCAGAGGATTCCCTCTCCTGGGCCTTCATACGGGAGGTATCGATACAGATTGAATCCGGGTTTGACACCATTATTCGACTTGAGAGCGGAAAAAAACAGCGATGAGCTCCACTAATACATCAAACGAACCCATGGTCGATCTCATGATCGACGCGTTCAGACAACAGCTCGAGGCATGGCTTCCATCCCTGAGCGATCGGCTGGTACCCGTTGGAAAGAATCTGCTCAAGCGGAATGCTGCTCAGCTGCAGACATGGGCCTCATTGGCAGCAGCCGGTCAACTGACCAAGGACGAGGTGGCCTGGCTCGTACGCTCACGCATGGATCTTACCCGTCTTACGGCGCTGGAATCCGCCGGCCTGGCCCAGGTCGAAATCGATCAGTTCCGGAACATGCTGACCAAAGCCACCATCGGTGTACTCATCGGCAGACTGACCGGGCAGGACGGCTGATTCACCTACGGTTCCAGAACCTGTGAACAACCATCGAGTAGCTTCTCCGTGGTTGCGTGGTGCCCCGATCGACGCTATGTTGACGGTGCCGCTGTTCTGCTCTCCCGTGGATGTCATCGTTTGCCATGTCCGACTCGACCTACCTGGTCACTGCCCGCAAGTACCGACCTCTCCTGTTCAAGGAAGTGGTGGCTCAGGAACACGTTACGGAGACGCTGAAGAACGCCTTACGACTCGAACGGCTGGCTCATGCTTACCTTTTTACGGGTCCGCGAGGTGTTGGAAAAACCACGGCAGCTCGTGTTCTGGCAAAGGCCATCAACTGCACGACGCCCATTGCAGACCGCGAAGATCGGGCGGAGCCGTGTCGCACGTGTGTTTCTTGTCTCTCTTTCGAGGAAGGCCGCAACCTCAACATCATCGAGATTGATGCCGCCTCCAACAACAAAGTCGAAGACATACGGGAGCTGAGGGACACGGTCAGGATCCCTCCTCAGAACAATCGCATGAAGGTCTACATTGTGGACGAGGTCCACATGCTGACCAACCAGGCATTCAATGCCCTGCTCAAAACGCTGGAGGAACCCCCACCGCACGCTCTGTTCATCTTTGCCACCACCGAGCCACACAAGGTTCTTCCGACCATCCAGTCCCGGTGCCAGCGATTCGACTTTCGGCGGATTGCCATTCGCGACACCATTGAGCGCCTGAAGCTCGTGTGCAAAGAGGAATCCATCACGGCCGATGAAGCCTCTTTGATGCTCATCGCCAGGAAAGGAGATGGTGCCTTGCGCGATGCCTTGTCGGTATTTGACCAGGCCGTTTCGCTTTGCGGGGTCGATATTCGAGGAGATGAGCTGGTTCGGGCACTGGGGGTAGTGGACGCGGATCTGTTCTTCCACGTTACCGAGGCCGTGTTGGATCGTAATGCGGCAACCATGATCCACACGGTGGACCGGATTGTGCGCGCGGGCTACGACCTGCAGGAATTCGTGGACGGCCTGGCAGAACACCTGCGCAATCTTCTGGTGGCTCGCACGACAAAGGACCTTCGCCTGATTGAGGCAACGGAAGCCGATCGGGAAAAAATTGCGGCTCACAGCGTCGCCTTCTCCGACTCCATCCTGCTCTCCCTGGTGCATATCGTGGGCACCCTGGCTTCACAGCTACGCAGTGCCCGTCAGCCCCGGCTGACCTTGGAGATGGGCCTGATGCGGATGGCATCGCTGCCGGATGCCGTAGATGTCAAGGCTGCACTCGCGTCGCTCAATCGTATTGAGCAGATGGCGGCGAAGGGGGAAGTGAAAATCGTCACGGAACGGGTGGTCAAACAGCACGTGCCCATTCGTCAGGATGCCGGTCCGACACTGACTTCCGAGCGTACGGAGGATCCCGCCTCCTTGGAGGAGGCCACCCTGCATGAGCATGACGCACCCCAGACAGCGCCGAAGATCGACGAGGCCGAGGCCTCCCCTTCTGCGGCCGATCACGAGCCGCTTTCAGAAACAGCGTCCGTAAGCGAATTCACACCGGCTGAGGAAAGCATGGCGGCCTCCTCCCCGACCGCGCCAGAGCGCACGCCGGAGAGCACGCCGGAGGCCGCACCGGAGAGCGCGCCGACCCTTCCTTCGGGACCGTCCCTGTTCGGCGATACGCCAGCCATCAGAACACCACGAACCCGGCGAAACGACCCCTCCAACATGACTGTTGTGGAGGAGGAAGATGTGTTGGTACTCGAGGTTGACGAGGAAGAGGCCCATGGTGAAGCCTCCGAGGAGATGATGCAGTTGCAGCACGTCTGGCTGACCATCGTGGATGAGGTCATGGCCTCGGAGAAGCAATTGGGTTCCTTTCTACGTCATGCCCGATTGACGGCGCTGGAAGGAAAAACCTTGCTGGTATCGGTGCCGGATGATTTCCATGCCAAGGCGCTCCGCAGTGAGCGTGCCAAGCTTGCCCACCGGTTGAGCGAGGGAAGCGGGCTGCACGTGGAACGTATCGGCTTCCGGGTGGAATCCTCATCGGAGGGTGAGATCGAGGGGACGGACGAGGAAGTCAACGCCCGGGAGACATTGGAAATGTTGTGTGAAGAGAATCCCGCTGTCCGTGCGCTCGTGGAGCGTTTCGGTGGCGAGATCGTATGGTAGCGCGCTGCCCAATCGGGTAGCCTCATCCATCCACCCCACTACCCAGTACCATGACGGACGGAATGAACATGGCGGACATGTTTGGCAAGATTGCCGACATGCAAAAGAAAATGGCCGAAACCCAGGCTCAACTGGCCGCCCACACGGTCACGGCCGAAGCCGGTGGAGGCATGGTCAAGGTGACCGCCAACGGTCTGCAACGCATCACCGCCATTGCGATAGAGAAGGATGTGGTCGATCCTACCGATGTCGAACTCCTCGAAGACCTGGTCATGGCCGGCGTAAACAAGGCCCTTGAAGAGGCATCATCGCTTGCCAAGCAGGAAATGGCGAAGGCAGCTGGTGGTCTCATTCCTCCGGGAACGGACCTGAGCCGTTTCGGACTCTGATGCAGTTCTCATCCGAATCCGTTGAGGCCCTGGTCGAGCAATTTGCCACGCTGCCAGGCATTGGCCGGAAAACGGCCAGACGGCTGGCTGCCTTCATCCTCAAACAGCCGCGGTCAGCAGTAGAAGAGATGGCCTCGGCCCTGATTGCTGTCAAGGACAAGGTCATCTTCTGCTCCCAGTGCCATAATGTTGCCGATTACGACCCGTGTCCGATCTGCAGCTCGGACAAACGACAACAGGGTGTGGTGTGTGTCGTCGAGGAGCCCAGCGACGTGATGGCCATCGAGCGTACGAACGGGTACAACGGGGCCTATCACGTCCTTGGAGGTGCCATTTCCCCACTTGACGGCATCGGTCCCGAGGACCTTCGTATCAAGGAATTGGTGGCCCGCGTAGCCTCACCGGCGCACGGTAGGGAGTCCGTCGAGGAAGTCATTCTGGCCGTCAACCCGTCGGTCGAGGGCGATACGACAGCCTACTACATCACGCAGTTGCTGGCACCCTTTGATGTGCGTGTCACGCGCCTGGCGCGCGGTATTCCCATCGGCAGCGATCTCGAATTCACGGACGAGGCGACGCTGACCCGTGCTCTCGAGGCACGAGAGCGAGTGTAGCGAGGGTATGATGAGTCGCCGACCGCTTTTGAGTTTGAGCACTCCAAAGGGGAGCGCAACCACGACCGGCATCCTTTCCCGCAGAGCGGCAACGGCGGCCGCCATATTGGCGGCCGCCGTCCTCTTAGGGTATGTCCTCTGGCCCACGCTGCGGGTATTCTCAACCGGTCTGGACCCCGTCATCCTGCGCGATATGTTCCGATCGGTGGACTCGGCCAACACGCGGGCCCTGTTCAACTCGGTTTGGATCTCCATCTGGACCGTAGCCGGAGCCGGATTCCTGGGGACGACCATGGCGTGGCTGCTTTTCCGCTACGACTTTCCCCTCAAACGTACTCTGACCGCTCTGGCAGCCCTCCCATTGGCCTTGCCGCCGCTTGTCGGGGTGCTGGCTTTCCTCTTCCTGTATGGCGAAAGCGGCATCCTGCCTCGCGGCCTACAAGTGCTTTTTGGCCTGGAGAGCGTTCCCTTTGCTTTCTCGGGGCTATGGGCCGTGTGGCTCGTGCACGTGTATTCGATGTACGTGTTCTTCTATCTCTTCTGTTCAGCATCGCTGAAGACTGTTGATCAGAGTCTCTTGGAAGCAGCGGCTGATCTGGGAGCCGGGCCCATACGCTCCTTTCGCTCGGTCATCCTCCCGCATTTGCGCCCCTCCATGATCAGTGCCGCGCTCCTCGTGTTCATGATCTCGATGGCGTCCTTTACGGCTCCCCTGCTCTTTGCCGGCACGGAGAATTTCCTGACGCTGCAGATCTACAACTACAAGATGAACGGCAACCTGACCTATTCGGCTGCCGTGTCTGTTGTTTTGACGCTCATCTGCCTTGTTTTCTTGGTACTCATCGAGCTGGAACGCCGCAGTGGCCGGGTATCCACGGCGTCGAAGGGGTCCGCGCCGGCCCCCAGCCCCGTTCGTTCCGGCCCCGGTCGCATCATGGCGCTGCTGGGGGCCGGCGCCATCATCATCTTCCTGGCCCTGCCCGTCCTCACGATCATCCTGATATCATTTGTCAAGGAAGGCAGCTGGACCTATCAAGTGCTGCCACAGGCCTACACGTTGGAGAATTATGTCAATCTCCTCAGGCAGGCCGACGTTGCGCAACCCATCGTGAACTCGCTACAAATGGCCGGTATGGCCTCTCTCGCCAATATCCTTTTCGGAGTCATGACGGCGCTCCTCATCGTGAAGGGACACATTCGAGGACGGGGCCTCATCCGCCTGCTGTCCGTGCTGCCGTTCGCCATTCCCGGCACCGTTATTGCCATCAACCTGATCATCACCTTTTCAGAACCCTCAGCGCTGTCCGGAGGCAGCGTCTTGGTCGGTACATTCTGGCTTCTGCCGCTGGCCTATTTCATCCGGCACATTCCACTCGTGATACGGTCGACGACCGCAGCCCTGGAGACCTATGATGATCGATTGACGGATGCTTCCATTGATCTGGGTGCCTCCCGCTGGCGCACCTTCCGCGAGGTCATGCTACCCTCCATCCTGCCTGGTATCCTGGCCGGTAGTCTGCTCACCTTCGTGACGGCGCTCGGCGAATTCGTATCCTCGATTCTCCTGTATGTCTTCGACAACCGCCCCATCTCGGTTGAAATCCTGAGCCAGCTACGACTCTACGATTTCGGAGCGGCCGCTGCCTACTCGGTCTTCCTGATGATCCTGATTGGACTGGCTACGTGGCTGACGGGGCGCTGGTCTGATCAGCGAGAGGGTACGGTAACCATCTGATGGCATCTCCCGGCCCACCTGTGTGAACTACCGGGTGGATCACCTGCCCGAGACCCTGATGAGGGCCGAGCATCGAGAGGGTCTCACATACCGAAGGCTTGCAGCGTGGCGCCGTTCAGGCTGGCGCCGGCCTCCGACGCCAGATGAAGACAGTGCGCTGCAATATCCCTGGCTGAAACGCCCTCTCCCTCCTCATCGTCAAAAAGGATCATCGAAGGAGCAATGGCATGAGCCGTTGTGCCCGTTCCGGCAACCTCGGCCGAGAGCGCTTCAACGAGGCGCATCACGCCGGCCTTGGAAGCGGAATAAGCCGCCTGCTGCGCCATTCCCCGGATACTTCCCTGTTTGGACGAAATGCCGATCAATCGACCCGCTACAGAGTGGTCCGCTTGCTGCAGGTGCCGGAGCGCTTCCCTGAAAACGAGGAACGTGCTGGTCAGATTCACTTCCATCATCTTTCTCCAGTCCGATAGGGCGGTCTCTGTAAAGGGGCTCATCGCCCACATCCCTACCGTATGGATGACGATGGAAGGCACCCCCTTTTCCCTGACAACCCGCTCGAACGCACTCCTCACGGAGGTCTCGTCCGTGGCGTCGAACGCCATAATCGATGGCTGACCCTCGTCTGAAGCGGAGCGATCCAGACCAACCACTCGATATCCGGCATCCAGAAAGGAATCAGCGATGATGGTGCCAAGTCGGCCGCGGGCTCCCGTCACGAGAACCAGAGGCACCGTTGATGTCGAAGATGCCGTATCCGTCATTGACCTGCCTGTGATGTATGGTCATATACCACCTTCCATCCCTCGGATCCACGGTGCATCAGCAAGGTGTATTTGCCACCGATATCCTCGTAATCACCACCGCGCTCCAAATCCCAGGATCCGAAGACGAGGGCCCACTCTTGCGAGAGAACGTCAATGGCCAGATCACTGAAGCGCAGCACTCCCATGGCACCACGATCTGGATAGGTTGCCAGATAGCGCTCCATGGCGCTGTCCCAGCCGTAACGGACGTCACCCCCCGAAGTGAAGCGAAGGGTATCCGAGCGCACGTAATCCGCCATGAACGTCTCGATATCTCCTGCATTCCAAGCCTCCTGCTGACGCATCAAAACGCCTCTGATGGCTTCCTTTTCCGCCATCGCGTCCACAGCCGTGCCGCCATCGCGAGCGGATAGTGGAGCCGAGGAATCCTGACAGGCGGAAAGCCCCAGAATGAGCATGAGGCAAAGGATAGCGACATACCGTGTGGGGGCAGCAATCTTGGGTATCATGGCACGCTGTCCTGTATTGATGGGGCACAAACGAGGGAATCTATACGGGGAGTCGCAACATAGGCTCCCGACACGCAGGACCACCCCTTCCTGGAGGGTGGAAAAGTGCCATCCTGGAGAACCTTCCTCAGATTTCTGCATACCCTTGTCGTTGGTTGTCCCCGAGGTCGCTGAACCGCAAAATCCAGCCCGAAACCGTTCTATACGCACCACTGCTACACACTCGAACGTCGAACCCGTCGAAAGGATATGTTGAGATCCTCAACGACAGTGCACACCTCGGAACGGTCCCCTCATAGTTTTGCGTAACGATCCGGCACCTAGTACTCCTGCCAGCGCCGCTGCAGAGACATCCTCTCTACCGCGTGGGCTGTTTGCTGTCGTGACACTCTTTGTGATCTCGATGGTGTGGGTAAGCTCCGCCGCAACAGACCCGGCTTTCGAGGCGTGGCGAAGCACATCCGGGTACGTGGCCTTGTCCGATACAGACTCGGTAGCCATCGACGCCCGGGGGATGGACAGCCTTGCCGTGGACGTACTGGCCATGGATACACTCGACGTGGACAGCCTGGGTGCAGATTCCCTCTTCCTTCCGGACTCTGCCCTTGTCTGGGACTACATTCCTGCCTTCCGGCGAGATGCCCTGAGTGCATCACCCGATCGACGCGACCGATTGGTCATGTCGCCGTCCCTCGGCCAATGGTGGCGGCATGATGTTGAGTTCGACACCCTTGCACGCGCCTATACCATCCGGGAAAAGGTGGGCGAATGGGATGCCCGTTATCCTGTCCGACTCGAGTTCGATGAGTACCGTGCTGCCCGATTGGACGAGGATCTGGATGGAAACTGGCGGGAGCTGATCCTGCAGCGGGAGCGACAGGACGAACAGCGCCGACGCGGAGGTCTCGGATTCAACATCGTCGTTCCAGGTGGCCGACAGAGTGCCTTCCGGACGATTTTCGGGGCGAACGAGGTGGATCTGCGGGTGAACGGCACAGCCGATATCCATGCCGGGTTCGATTATCGGAAGAGTGACCAGCAGGTATCCGTCACCGGAAAGCCCTCGCAGCTGGATCCAGAATTCAAACAGGATCTCAGCCTTGGGATAACGGGAACGATCGGTGACAAGCTGCGCATCAACGTCAACTATGATTCGCGCAACCAGTTTGATTTCCAGAACCAGCTCAAGCTGGAGTACACGGGCTACGAAGACGAGATCGTGCAGAAAATCGAGGCTGGTAACGTCTTCTTGCAGACGCCCTCGAGCCTTATCCGGGGCGGGCAGAGCCTCTTCGGGATCAAGAGTGAATTCCAGCTCGGTGGTGTTCGCCTGACGACTGTCATGTCGCAACAGGAAGGGCAATCGAACAGCCTCAATATCGAAGGCGGGTCCGAGCAGACGGAGTTCGACCTGCGCCCGACGGACTATGACGAGGCCACGCACTTTTTCCTGAGCTACTATTTCCGCAACCGCTTCGAAGATGCGCTTTCCGACCCGCCGAACATCCGCGTAGCCAACGGCTTCGAGCGCATCACGGAAATCGAGGTCTGGAAGCTGATGCCGACCCGCCCGGAGGAAGAAAACGTTCGTCAGGTGGTGGCCATGGTAGATCTGGGCGAGCCCCAGGAAGTGCTGTCACAGGCCAACCAGTACACGCTGGAGCGCCTCCCCGGGAATGACATTGACCAGTACGATGACGCCGATGGAGGGGAAATCGACACCGAACTTCGTGACGGGGATGCCGCCCCGGGATCCTACCTGGAGACGGTAAAGAACCTTTCCTCATCCGATTTTCAGGTCGGTAAGTTCAAACGGCTTGAGCGCGGTCGAGACTATGATGTGGACGAAGTGCTCGGATACGTTACCATGCGCCAGCGCATCCAGGAAAGCGAGGCGCTGGCCATCGCATTCCGTTTCCGTGCCGGTGGCCGTACCTATCAGGTCGGGGACTTTTCGACCGATACCGGAGGCTCCGACGGCGGGCAGAATGAAGACAAGATAGTCCTGAAACTCATTCGTCCCGTTCAGCTGCGTCAACCGGCCCCTGAGGCTGATTTCAATCCGGCCGCCTGGTATCTGGAGATGCGCAACATCTACCGCTTGCCCGGTCGGAGCATCCAGCCCAATGAATTCGATCTGCAGGTCTACTACGAACCGCCCGGGAAAACAGCCTCCAAGACCCTGCCAGGAGTCGGCGGCACCAATACGATCCTGCAGCTGACAGGTCTGGACCGCGTCAACGAGGATCAGGCGCTCGTGGCAGATGACCAGTTCGACTTCCTGGTCAATTACACCATCGTTCCGGGCGAGGGGACCCTGATCTTTCCCTATCTCGAGCCTTTCGGAAACCGGATTTCCAATGTCGTCACGGCCGGTGGTGGGACAACCGAGGCGCAGGATGGATTGCGCGAGATCTACGTCTTCGAGAGTCTGTACAGCCAGAAGAAAGCCAACGCACGGCGCAACAGTCAGCACGATGTATACCGCATCCGGGGCTCCTACCGCGGATCGGTCCAGTCCTCCTACGATTTGAACGCCTTCTCGGGCGTCGTTCAGGGCTCGGTCCGGGTCACGTCGGGAGGAACGCCGCTCTCCGAGGGTACTGACTTTGTCGTAGAGTACTCTGGAACAGGGCTTGTACAGATCATCAATCCGGCTTTCCTGACGGCCGGTCGGGATATCGAAATCGAGTTTGAGCAGAACTCCTTTTTCAACATCCAGAAGAAAACCCTTGTCGGGATGCGGGCTGACTACACGATGGATGAGCGCCTGTCCTTGGGCGCCACCGTCATGCGCATGAACCAGCAGTCGCCCATTGACAAGTTCCGCATCGGAGAAGAGCCGATCTCGAATACGATTTGGGGGGTGGACGGCGCCCTCGAATTGGAGCCACGGTGGATGACCCGCGCCATCGACTTCGTTCCCCTGTTGCAAACCCGAGAGCCGTCGAGCATCTCGATCAGTGGGGAATTTGCTCAGCTCCGCCCGGGGAATACCCAGACCATTGCCTTCGAGCGCACCCGACGGGAACTGCAGGATGCCGGCCGGGACTTCAACAGGGATGAATTGGGCGGTACCTCATACATCGACGACTTTGAAGGCTTCGAAAACACCTTCACCATGATGCAGCCCGGGTCTTGGGGACTCGCCTCCGCTCCGGACTCCATCGGTGCCGTCGACCGGTTCGGACCGGCTACCGGCATCAAGGCGGACTCGCTCCGGACGAACTGGCGCGGAAACTTCGCTTGGTACCGCATCAATGCAAACATGCTCCGGGAAATCCCGACCATCGCTTTCAATGCCGATGCCATCCGGATTTTCAGGATCGATGAGGTCTTCCCCAACAGGGATACGCGGGCCGAAATCGATCCCACCCTGGAGACCTATGACATCTATTTCAACCCGAACGAGCGCGGACCATACAACTATACCCGGGATCTGAGGGGCTTTCTGGACAACCCGAAGTACGCATGGGGAGGGATGACGCAGCGCTTGCCGGAGGGCTTCACGGATTTCAGCCTGAAAAACATCGACTTCGTGGAGTTCGTATTCCAGCCGTTCCCGGAGAACGCACAAGGAGATGCCGGAACGGACGCCGTGTTGTATGTCGATCTGGGGTCGATCTCAGAAGATATCCTACCCGATGAGAAGCTCAACAACGAGGATGGGCTCTCGACAGCAACCATCACGGAAGGAGGTATCCTGAACTGGGGACGCAGCCCGACCGGGGCCCAGAACAGCGTGGTGGACATTGATGATGCCTCCCGGCGAACCGAAGACCTCGGTCTGGACGGCCTCTCAAGTGGGTCATCGGAATATCCTCCGTTTGCCACGGAAGAAATCCACTTTGCAGACTTCCTCAGCAGCCTGGATCGTGGCTCCAGCGATCCGCGCTACCGCGCCGAAGTTGCAAAGGCCTTGGCCGACCCCTCCGGGGATGATTACCACTACTTCGGCAATACGCAGTACTACCAGAACTCAGAGTTTTACCCGGCTCCGGCCACCTTCCAGCAGCACTTCAGCCGGTATTTTGCCGGTCACGAGCTCAACGCCTTCGAGACGCAAACCAAGCTGGCCAACAATACCTCCGTGCGCCGCGGTAATTCGCGGTTCCCGGATTCGGAAGACCGCAACCTGAACTCGACGGTCGACACGGAAAACAGTTATTTCCAATATGAAATCCCGCTCTCCAAGCGCTCCCTGGACTCGCTGGCTGTGCCCGAGCGTGTAGACGACTACATCGTTGGAGAGGTGGCTGACGCCGACGGCAATGGTACCGGATGGTATCAGGTGCGTATTCCTGTCCAGCAGTTTACACGTCGGGTTGGTGACATCCAGGATTTCTCGCTGATCGAATTCATCCGCATCTGGACCACGGGGCACGAAGTGCCCTTTACAGCCCGTTTTGCCTCCCTGGAGCTGGTAGGATCCCAGTGGCAGAAGTCCGAGGCCATCACGTTGGAGCGCGAGACGCCTTTCGACACCACGGGCACCGAGACCCGCCTGACCATCTCGAGCATCAACAACGAGGAAAATGCGGAAACCTACCAACCCCCCATCGGGGCTGTTGTCAGTCAGTCGCGCCTCGCGTCGGGCCGCGTCCAGAATGCACGGGAGCAGTCCCTGGTCATCCGTGCCGAGAACCTGGGTCCAGGGCAGCAACGGGCCATCTTCAAAACACAGAATGCCGGAGTAGACCTGCTCAAATACTCGAACCTTCGCATGTTCGTGCATGCGCATGGACAATTGGCCGACGGAACCGATCTGGCCTCGCTCCCACTGGAGGAGAGCCGCACCAAAGCCACCCTGTTCGTGCGCCTGGGCTCAAATGAAACCAACGACTATTACGAGTACGAGCAGCCACTGACGCCCAGCTATGAGACCGCCGGAAACTCGGATGAGTTGTGGCGAACGGCCGTTGATTACGAAGGTCAGTTCCGTGATCTCGGGTCCATGAACATCGAACTCGGAGCGCTGAACCAGCTCAAGGTTGCGCGGGACCGTATCGCCTTTCCGACCGATTCCACCTTCTGGAGCACCACAGGGGGTGAGCTTACCACGGCCGATTCGCCGGACGCCTCGCTCTTTGCCCCACCCGGGACGCGCCTCGGCATCAGGGGCACGCCATCGCTCGGCAAGGTCAACGCCATCGTCATCGGGGTGCGCAACCCGGCTGACTCCACCCTGTTCGGATCCGAGTACATCCTCGAGGACATCACGCTGTGGGTCAACGAGCTGCGCGTGGCCGGATATGATTCGGAAAACGGGTGGGCTGCACTCTCGAACATGGATATCAAGCTGGCTGACCTGGGCCGTGTGAAAGCCAGTTTCCAGCGCCAGACCGATGGCTTCGGTTCGCTTTCCTCAAGTCTCGGAGAGCGTGAGCAGCTGAACATCAACAACTGGACCGTGACAACAGAGGTCAATGCCGACAAGCTCATACCCGAGCGTTTCGGGTGGACCTTACCGGTCAATGTCCAGATCCAATCGAACACGACCACACCCCGATTCTCACCAACGCGGGGTGACATCCGGCTGGAAGAAATCCTGGATCAGATTGACCAGCGGGAAGACTTGACGGTTCAGGAGAAGGAGGCGGCCCGAACCGAGGCTACAGAGGCTGCACAGACGTACACGCTGTCCAAAAGCCTGTCCACACGGTTGGGCAAAACGGGATCGCGCAACAAGATCCTGCGCAACACGGTCGATGGGATCTCCCTGTCCTACTCCCAGGCCGAGTCCAATGGCCGCAGCCCGTCCCAGGAGGTCAACGACTCCTGGCGCTGGTCCAGCTCCATGGGATATCGTTTCCAGAGCCGTAATCCAAAGACGCTTCGCCCCTTCTTTTTCCTTGACGGTGTGCCTTTGCTGCGCACGCTTGGTGGGTTGAATTTCAACTACCTGCCGTCTTTGGTATCCACCTCTGGATCCTTCCGACGCCAATTCTCCCAGACCCGGGAGCGCCCTGTGGTTACCGCCGGTGACACGACCTCTACGCCGTTCGAGGTTCGCTTTCCGCTGCGTGAGAAGCATACCTTCAGCCACGGACGGGATTTCCAGTTCCAGTACAACCCCTTCAACTTCCTGAATCTGAGCTTCGATACGAAGACGCAACAAAGCTTCAATACAGCCGGTGTCGATACGCTCTACAACGTGGTCACCCCGGATACGACCCTTTTTGGCATCCAGCTTGACGAGGCTATTGCCGCCGGCCTGCTGGCGGAGAACCAGCTCGGAAACGCGTTCGAGGTGGGACAGCTGAGTGTGGTCTCCGGTCCGAACGTGCTAGGCAGGTTCCTCTCGGGAGGCATCGTACCACGGACGGAAACCCACGGACAGGTGTTCCGGGCCTCTTTCCGCCCTCAACTCCGGGCCATCGGCTTCCTGAATTGGCTTCAGATTCAGGACATTGGCTACAATGCCACGTTTGACTGGCAAAACGGGCCGGTAGGTAGAAACAATGGAGCCGCCATCCGCAATGGTGTCGAATTACGCGGTGGCGTCTCGCTTCGAATCCAGGACCTGTGGCGCAAGTTCGCCTTTTATGAATCCATTGAAGACGCCCAGGACGAGTATCAGCGGGCGAAGGAAACCGCACGGCGGATGAAGGCAAAGGCGCGGGAGGAACGTCGAGCAGCCAAGGAAAACGAAGAGGAATCCCCTGATAATCCCGCGGCGCAGGGACCGCCTACCGAGGAGACACAGGAGGACCGAGGTCCCGGGTTCAAGGGACGTCTCTATTCCTATGCCCGCCAGCTGATGCTGACCGCAACGGGTATTCGGGACTTCAACCTGACGTATCAGGATTCGCGCACATCGTCCTCTTCCAATGTGGGGACGCCAGTCCTTGATGCCGATGGGAATGTGCGCGATGTAACGACCTATTACGGTTTGCGGGATGCCCTCAAGGGAAATGGTGCATCACTTGGGTACCGCTTCGGATTCGATCGGCAGTTCGATATTGAGGACCGCATCGTGGATCCGTCCCTGCAGGTATCCGACCTTCTGAACGACAGCAAACGGTTCCAGGGTCGCACCACACTGAACCCGTCCCAGGCACTCAATGTCACACTCAACTGGAATCTGGATCTGTCCGAGAGCCAGACGTATACATTCCGCCCGGCTCTCGACGACCTCGGTATGATGGTGGGCATCGACACCACGATTACCCAGAGCGGAAATAACAAGGCATCCATCTGGGCCTTCGGAGCAAATTACCTCGATCTGTTCCAATCCCAGCTGAACACCTTCACCTCGGATCTGATTGCAACGGGGCAAGAGGATCCGATCCTGATTCCGGATGCGGATGGAGATGGCCGCTCCACGCTGACGAACGCCTCGGTCGTGAATGATTTCCGCGAAGCATTCGTACGGGGTTCGGCCACCGTGGACCAACTGGGTATTGCGCCGTTTCCGAAACCAACCTGGCAAGTGACGTATTCGGGGCTATCCGATTGGCCCATTCTGCGCCGCCTGACCCAAAGCGTATCGCTGCGTCACGCCTACTCTGGAGACTACGCAGCCGACTTCAATACCAATACGGCCTTCGCCTCGGACGACACGCTTCGTACGGTCGACCTGGGCTCGCGCCGTATCCAGTTTGTCGTCGAGGAATACCAGGTCAACAACGTGCGCATCAACGAGAGCTTCCGGCCCCTGATCGGTGTCGACATCAGTTGGAAGGGCGCCATATCGACGGGCTTCACCTGGTCCAAGAGCAATTCGTATTCCCTGAGTACGGCCAACTTCGAGGTCAGTGAAAACAAAACGACCGAGCTTGGTGTCACGGTCAGCTATCAGAAATCAGGCCTCAAGTTGCCCTTCTTCCGTAAGCTGAACAACCGGCTCCAGCTCCAGCTGAACATTACCCGCAGCGAGACCCTTGACCAGCGCCTTCGACTGCGTCGTGCCTTGGAACAGGCCATCACCGATCCGGAATTCACCCTCCAGAATGCACTGGAAGGAGACAATATCTCCCTCGTCACGGCCCATACGCGTCTGATCATGACACCGCGCATTGCATACCAGTTCTCGAACAGGGTACAGGCGGACTTCACGCTCAAGTATGAGAAGTTTGACTCGCAGGACTCGCGTCAGCCTTCCTCGGTCAACATCAATGGCACGTTCAATATCCGCGTCAGCATTGCCAACTGATCCGCGTGTCTACCTGAAACGTTGAGTCATCATGCCCATGAATCGCCAACGGATCGTTTTTTGTCGCATCGGACGCGTCGACTATGTCGAGACCTGGGATCTGCAGAAGCGACTGCAACAGCATCTTGTGGCCAACAAACGCTCGGAGGCTCCGAAGGACCTTCCCCATGTTGCTCTGCTGGTAGAGCATCCGCCTGTTTTTACACTCGGCAAGAGTGGTGACGAATCCAATCTGCTGGCTACGCGAGCAGAGCTCGAGGCAGCCGGAGCCACCTTCGTCCGCATAGACCGCGGCGGCGACATCACCTATCACGGTCCAGGACAGATCGTGGGGTATCCTATCCTGGACCTCGACCGTTTCTATACCGACATTCACCGCTACCTGCGCGATCTGGAAGAAGTCATCATTCGCACATGTGCTGATTTTGGAATCCAGGCAAGCCGCTTCGACAAGGGCACCGGAGTCTGGGTAACTGCCGAAGAAGGCAATGAGCGCAAGCTGTGCGCGATGGGCATACGGTGCAGCCGCTGGGTTACCATGCATGGATTTGCCCTGAATGTCTCACCCCAATTGGATCATTTCAACATGATCGTGCCCTGTGGCATTACTGATCGTGGCGTCGGATCGATGGAAATGGAATTGCTTGAAAAGCTGGACCGGGTGGAGGTCGAAAACCGGATTGCCTTTCACACGGGCCAGGTCTTTGAGGCAGACATCACCATCTTTGAGGCCGATGATGCAGCGGCCTGGCTCACGGCGTATCTTGAGGGCGAAACCACTCGCTGATCGTTTTTTGCACTCAAAGCCGCAAGGTGCCAACTCATGCCTGTATTTGATACTGACCAGTTCGTGCTGCGTCTGATTGCAGAGACGCTCTTCTATGACGAAGAGTACGAGGCTCTGGGAAACCTGAGCCTGATCGATACCGAAGAGCAGTGTGAGCGCTTCGTTGCTTCCTTCGCCCCCGAGGATGGGCTCTTTGTACTTGAGGAAGCAACCGAGTGGGAGGACTACGAGCCCGGAGAACCCGATGACATCGGGTATGCCTTGGCCGTGGACTCCCGGGAGGTGGAAACCTTTGAATCACCCGAGGGCGTTGCCGAAGCCCTGCTTCGGTTGGCGCGGGAACACGGGTTGGCGCCGAGCATCACCCTCCTTTTCGAGGAAGAAGGCGATTAGGTCAGTTTGCGAGCTGACGAGCGCCCCATGCCGAGAGGAGCCAGGAGGCGATAAGCAGGGTCCCACCGATCGGAGCGACCGCTCCCAATAGGGATATCCCTGTTAGCGAGAGGGCTACCAGACTGCCGGTAAAGAAAAGGATGCCACCCAGCGCGCATCGGCGGGCCCACAAAAAGGCCCGATTCTCATGCTGCATGCTGATCCAGGAGAGCACAAAGAGGTATACGGCATGCCACTGCAGGTAGGCAATGCCCGTTCCGTAGGTGCTCATCCGCCCCGGAGAAAGTACATCAGAGAGCATGTGGCTGCCGAAAGCACCGGCAGCTACGCCGGCCGCACCCATCAGAGCGGCCAGGAACAGCGTGGTTCGAGGAGATGTCATTCTGCGTTGCGTGGCTGATGAAACAGGTGGTCGGACACCTTCAGGCTTTCCGGTCGAGGGAAAGATAATCGGCTGTCAATCGAGGGGTTCCCCCGCGGTCTCGATGCTCCGAGCGGCTCCAGAGCACGGTTCGTGCATTGGATTTGGGTGGAGGAGCAGGTATCTTTGGCTTCATCCAGCACCCCACAAGGCCAGCACCCACGTGACCATGCCGTTTTCGTTTTCCGACGCTGACATCGAGCGCATCGAGGCCGTTTTGGGTGTAAAAGCCAAGACGGACGAATCGCTCGCTCGGTTTGAATTGTCGGATGAGGAAAGTGGACGGCGCATTACCCTGGAGCTGCATCGGCATGTCTCCTCCCCCGGACTCACAGGTACCGATGCCACGACCCTGGTATCCGTATACGCGCCCGCATCCTTCCTGCAACTTCAAGGATGTACCGGGTTCATGAGCAGTAAAGATCTGGGGGAAGTTCTTTTTGTGGCACGCAGCGGTGACACAGCAAACGGCCTGGTTGTGGAGCGCAATGCTGGGTGCTCGCTCTATGCCAATGTGGATACGAAGCTGTTGTCGACTGATTTTACCCGCTTGGCGCCTGAACTCATCATGAGCAGTGTGGCCCTGTCCGTGACCGAAGACCTGTTTGGCGACCTTGGCTGACCTTCCAGAGGCCACCGTATCCGTTTCGACCTGCGACGGGGTTGATGCACGTCTCTGCCCGGACGAAAAGCGGCTGTTGCGAATGGCACGGCTAGTTTTTGAGGGCCAGGGTCGCAGCTGCGCATCCGTGGGCGTTGTGTTTGCCGATCATGATACGGTACTCGCACTCAATACGACCTGGCTCGAACATGACTGGCATACGGATGTCATCTCCTTTCTTTTGGAAGACGATCCTGTCGAAGGAGAAATCTACATTGATGTAGAAACGGCTATGGAGCGGCATGCAGAATTCGGCGCAACCGTCCAGCAGGAAGTGGAGCGCTATGCCGTCCACGGAATGCTCCACCTATGCGGTCTTGACGACGCGACGCCCGAGCAGCGGGACGCCATGCGTGTGCTCGAGGACCGCTATCTGGCTTTGCTGGACGACTGATTCCGCCAAGGGCTGCCCTCGTCCCGAAACACGGTGGCTGGGGCACATACCGGCGTGGTAGATGCGTTTGCGCGCATACCAGAGGCCCGTCGACCCGGGCAGGGCCATCGCCACGAGCGCCCGTTCAGGCCATCTTCCGTAGCGCCCCCACGACCTCACGAACGTGCTGTGGCGTTTGGATGATGTAGAAATGCAGATTGCTGAAGCCGGCCTCCATCAGTCCCTCACACTGCTTCAGCGCCCAGCGGATTCCAATTTCTGCTACCTCGCTATCGTTTTTTGCTGCCTCACATTCAGCAGCGAGTGCCTCCGGAATCTGAAGATGAAACCGTGCGGGCAGGGTTTGTAGCTGGCGCTTCCGGGTAAGGATCTTCAATCCCGGAACGATGGGTACCGTAATGCCGACGTCGCGGCAGCGCTCAACGAAGTCCAAGAAGGGCGCGTTGTCAAAAAACATCTGCGACGTGATGTAATCGGCTCCCGCATCCACCTTTCGTTTCAGGTTCAGGACATCCCATGTAATGTTGGGCGCCTCGAAATGCTTTTCCGGGTACCCCGCAACTCCGACGCAGAATTCAGTAGGAGCCGCATCAATCAGTTCTTCGAGGTACTGCCCACGGTTCATGTCGGCAATCTGCTTGACCAGATCGATAGCGTATTCGTTCCGCGTGCGATCAACGGAAATCGGTTTTTGGAACCCGGTATCGTCGCCACGCAGGGCCATGACATTATGAATGCCCAGGTAGTTCAATTCGATCAGCGCATCCTCACTCTCCTCCCGCGTGAACCCACGGCAGAGTAGATGGGGCACGGTCTCAATCCCGAATCGACCCTTGATGGCTGCACACATACCCAGCGTACCAGGCCGTTTACGTTTTACGTGGCGACGCCAGCTGCCGTCGTTCTGCTCCTCATAATAGACCTGCGCGCTGTGTGAGGTGACATCCAGAAAGGGAGGATCGAACTCGCTGAGTTCATCCACGATTTCAAGGATCTCCGAGAGCGTGCTGCCCCGCTTGGGGGGCACGATTTCAAACGACACCTGAGGATTATCTCCTTCGGTCAACAGGTCGACAACTTTCATTCTGAGACGCTTGTTCGTTTCTTACCACGTACCAATCAGGACCGGGCGGCTGTGCCCGCAGGCACCAGGTTGGGCCATTGCCCGAGCTATACCCAGATCCCTAAAGACTGTTCAATGACAGGAATTGTTTTCTCCACTGTAGAAGAAGCGCAGCCATTTTTGGCAACATACGAACGCGGCCGGTTTGACGGTCTCGGTGAAGGCGAGTCGTTCCATGATGATCATTTTCTGGTGTCTATCTTGGGTGTCGGCAAAATCAAGGCAGCACTACGGACCGAGCGTCTGCTGCAAGCGAACAACCTGTCTACGATTGTTCACGCGGGCACCTGCACGGCACTCAGGGAGGATATCCTTGTTGGCGATCTCTTGAACGTAACACAGGTTTTCGAGGGTGATCGGATCGAGCTCTCGGCACCCACGTATCCACGCATGCCTCTCAGCTCTCCGTTCGAATCATTGCGGGAAGTCACACTCGTCACGCAGGATCACACGGTTCAGGGAGCTACTGAATTATCGTATTGGCAACGCATTGCGGATATCAGCGACATGTCCGGGTATGCCGTTGCCTACGTCGCTGCAACGCACGGAACGTTGTGTCAGATGGTCAAGATCGTGACGGGTCACATGGGTGCGGATGATCCGAATCTGCGTAAAACCCTGTCAGCCGGATACAAATCGCTTGCCTCGTTCTTGAACGGGCATCTCGAGACGATGAAGTAGCCCCGTGCGTACGCTGGGGCGAGAGCAGGATCAGAATTCCGTAGATCTGCGCAGGCCACCGGGGCGTGTACGTGTGATCCAGGGAAACCCAGTCTCAGTTACGCCGCGCGATCAGGTCTTCAGTCCAGTGCTCCGGCCATCCCAGGGAGAAGCCTTCATCCCAGTGGTAGTCCCGGTTATCAGGACCCATGGACACGCGTTCTGCCTCTCTGGTCCGGATGTCGGCTAGCCGAACGGGGCGCTGACCCGCTATCATGCGCTCCTCCTCTACCCACGTTGTGTGCTGCGCCGGGGCTTCCTCCCGAAGAATCTGGACGGCGGCCCATGCCATCCAGACGAGAAGAGCTCCCAAGGATGCCAGCGCAGGTATGAGAATGGCTGCTTGCATGCCGTATCAACGCTCGGGGCCTTCATGTTGTTACACGGCGAGTAAAAAAAGGGCCGGGCGATCACAGATCGCCCGGCCCTTTTGCCCTGTTGCAGCAGGTGGTTTGGAGAGAAGCGCCTCAGCGGTTGAAGGAAATATCAGAGCGGCTCGGCTCCCGACCTTCAAGCGCCTGCTCGGCCCGCTCTTGCTCCATGATCGTCATCTTGGTGGTATTACTCAGATCGCCACGGAACTCCGTGTCAAGCAGGATGAACGAGATAAACACGATGACGAACAGGGTCCCTACAGCCAAAATGGTAGCATTGACCTTGTTGTCCCATTTCAACGCCATGAAAAT
>JAFMNH010000116.1 GCA_017859335.1 Rhodothermales bacterium
ATGTGTGCCGGTGGATTTTCAGCAGCTTGGCTGCGACTATTACAGCACGTGCGGGCATAAGTGGCTGCTCGGTCCCAAGGGCACAGGCGCCTTCTATTGTCGGGAAGACATGCTTGAGCGGACGGAGCTGACGTGGACAGGCTCCCATTCCACGACGACCTACGATCAGGAGGGAGGGTACGCGTTGATTCCCGAGGCGCGACGCTTCGAATTTGGTACGCGGGCACTGGCCACGTTCCGTGGTTTCGATGCGGCGCTCTCATGGATGGAGGATCTTGGAATGGTGCGCATGTGGCAGCGGATGGACGATCTCGTGGCCCAAGCCATTGGAAGTTGGCAGGAGCGCGGTTACCGTGTTGTATCTCCAGTGGATGCCGATGCGCGTTCCGGCGTCTTCGTACTGCAGCTTCCCGAAGGGCTTTCGGGTCGGGCGGTCTACGAGGCATTGCGATCGGACCATGATGCTTTCACCTCGCCCGTAGATGGCCCGCGTGATTTGCGTATTGCCATCCACTTTTTCAACACCAAGGATGAAATCGAGGCAACGTTTGATGCCATTGAATCGCTTGTTTAGGGTCTTTTGCGTTGGTTTGTTGCTGGTGGCAACGGGGTGCGCGAAGTCGGACCATCCTGACGTGATCCTGCATGATGCCAAGGTTTACACCCTGGCTTGGGGTGATCCGTCCGTGGACGGTATCCCCTCTGCAGACGCGCCGTTTCAGGATGGCCTGTGGACGCCGGAAGCTTCCGCCATCGTCGTGGCCGGGGATCGAATCCGGTTCATCGGGTCGGATGAGGATGCACTGGCGATGCAGGGCCCGGATACCCGCGTCGTGGACCTGAACGGGGCCGTCATTGTGCCGGGATTGATCGAAAGCCACGGCCACCTGCAGGAGATCGGCGAAAAGGCCGAAGAGATTTCCTTGGTTGGAGCCACGACGGAACAGGAGATGGCGGAGCGGCTGGAGCACGCCGCAGCGGATCGACCGGCCGGCGAGTGGATCCTGGGGACGGGGTGGGATGAAGGCGAATGGGCGGATGCGCTGCCGGATCGCGCCTTCCTGGACGCCATGTTTCCCGATAATCCTGTCGTCCTGAAGGGATTGCGCGGATTCGGGACGCTGGGTAACGCTGTCGCCCTCGCGGCGGCCAGGCTGGGCCCGCAAACGCAGGACCCGGTCGGTGGGACCCTGGTGCGGCGGACGGATGGAACGCTGAGCGGCGTGCTCTTGAACAATGCCACCGACATGCTCAACGATGCCGTGCCAGAGCGCACGTTGGAGCACCGTGAGCGCATCCTGCGATATGGCATGGACCAACTACTGGCCGCTGGCTACGTGTCCACGCATCACGCCGGGGTGCGGGCGGATTATCTGCCGGCCTACCAGGCACTGGCCGACGCCGAGGAACTGCCCATGCGCGTGGAGGCCATGCTGTCGGTGGGCGTCGTGGGGGCGCCGGATGTGGAGGAATGGACGCGCCGCGGGCCCACGAGTGATCCGGAGGCGATGCTGCAGATCCGCGCCGTCAAGGCCTACTACGACGGATCCCTCGGGTCCCGCGGCGCGAAACTCCTGGATGACTACGCCGATCAGCCCGGGCATCGTGGTATTGCCGGGGCGGACTACGGATTCGACCCGGAAGCCACCGAGGCCTACATCGCGGCTGGATTCCAGGCGGGCATCCATGCCATTGGAGATGCTGGCAACCGCGATGTGCTGGATTTCTATCAGGATGTGTTCAGTCGCCATCCCGAAGCGAAAGCCTCAAAGCATCGTGTCGAACATGCCCAGATCGTGCATCCAGAGGACTTTCCACGCTTTGGAGCGCTGAACCTGGTCGCCTCCATGGAGCCAGGCCACGCGGTGGAGGACAGCCCCTGGGCCGAAGACCGCTTGGGACCCGAGCGTGTGAAGGGTGCCTACGCGTGGCGTTCCCTGCGCAAGGGCGGGGCGCTGCTCCTTTTCAACGCGGACTTTACCGGGACGGATTGGTCCGTTTTCTACGGCATGTACGCCGCCATCACCCGAAAACAGAAGGACGGATCACCAGAGGGCGGCTGGTATCCGGAGGAATCGGTTACGGCCGAGGAAGCGTTGCGGGCCTACACCGTTTGGCCAGCGCGGGCTTCGGGCATCGAGGACCAGACCGGAACGCTGGAGGTCGGCAAGTGGGCTGACATCACAGTTATGGACATCGACCCGCTCAACACATCACCGGACTCCCTGATGAACGGGTCCATTCTGATGACCATCGTGGACGGCATCGTGCGTTTTGAGCGGCCATGAATCCGCCGATGGATGGATCTTCCGCGCAGAGCGATCAGACCGTTTGCAAATCGCTGCGCTCGAAGTAGCGCAGCGTGGAATTTCCTTGTTGAAGCTGCACGTGTTCGCCTTCTTTCAGCCCAAGTTTTCGAAGCACCCGTGCCGAAGCCTCGTTGTGGTGTGAGGTGATGGCGGACACCCCGGGAAGGAGGTGGATCGATCCTGCAATGGCCAGCATTCGCCCTGCCGCTTCTGTGGCGAATCCCCGGCCGTGGAATGCACCCAGGAAAGCAAAACCGAGGTCCGGGTAGGGAAGTTCGTCGCGGCGAAGCAGACCGCAGATACCGATACGTGCTGAGCTATCGGCCAATTCCACCGTGTTCATTCCGAAGCCAAAGCGCTCGTAGTTGTCCCAACCGGCGCTCTGAATGTATCCCAAGGCGTCTTCCATCGTGCGAACCTTCTTGTCCCCGATATTTGCCAGGAAGTCCGGCTCGTTAAGCAGTTCCAGAATGAAGGCTGCATCATCAGTACGCATGCCCCGGATGAGCAGGCGTGTGGTTTCTACAGGTAAACCGCTCGGTTCAGGGAGCATCAGTAGACTCCCAGATCTTCTGCGTTGACGACATTGCCATCGAACTCGGATCGGACTTCCTCGAGCAGTGTGTCCAGCGTGGAGGACCACTCCAGTTGGTGATACAGCACCAGTAGCTTGGGCCGCGCCCGCTGCGCAATGCGTCCAACCTGTTTGGCCGACGTGTGGAATCCGGCGTGGTAATTCTGCCAGAACGGCGTGCGCTTTTCCCAGGCCGAGTCCGAGTAGGCCTCGTGCAGCAGGACATCGCAGCCCTGGCACATTTGTTCGATGATGTCCGATTCAGCGGTGTCTCCCGAAATGACGATCACCCGATCAGGGGTTGTAAAGCGGTACCCGAACGCATCGGGCCACGATCCGTGCGGTACGTTGAAGGCTTCCACAGTCACCAGAGAATCCTGATAGACCACGCCAGCCGCTATGTCGGTGGCTTCCACGCGCCAGCCCGTATTATTTGCCGGCTCAAGTCCATACAGCCGGATCTGGATATCCCGCTCGTAGGCTTTCAAGAGATGATGCGCCATGTCCTCCGTGCCTTCCGGGCCGAAGAGTTGCAGCGGATCGGTACGTTCAAGTACCCATGGCGTCAGCATGAGATCGGGCAATCCGACGGTGTGGTCCGAGTGCAGGTGCGTCAGGAAGGCCTTGGACAGCTTGGTCATGTGCAGGCCTTCGATGCCCTTATCGTAGGCGGCCTGGGCGCGACGAACAATCCCAGGCCCGGCATCCACGATGTACGACGTCTCTCCCACAACGATGGCCACAGACGGGCCGCTCCGATCGGGCATGGGGTTGGGCGTGCCCGTGCCGAGCATGACAACACGGGTGTCCTGCGCCGATGCAGGAAGGACGAGAAGAAGGGCGAGAAGGAGGAAGCGCATATGGACCGCTGGGTGATTGGAATGTTATGGTACGGGCAAGACCGATTATCCGGCAACTCCTGCTTGTGATTACGCTCGTTCGGGGCGATCCTTTGGGACTGTTGAACCACCCAGAGACGCTCATGAATCGATCCCTTCGCCTATCCCTTTTTGCGCTGCTTTTCGGCGCCGTGCTGTCCGGCATCCTGCTTACCCCGACGGCTGCTGCCCAGAAGAAAGACCTCACGCTGGAAGACTACGACCAGTGGGAGAGCCTGGGCTCCAACGTGTTGTCCCCGGATGGATCCTGGTTTGCCTGGACCACGACCAAGGTGGAAGGTCCCACAACCCTCCATGTCCGCCCCGTGGGGGATGGCGATGTCCACTCGTTCCTCTACGGCACTCAGCCCCGATTCTCAGGCGATTCCGGTTGGCTCGCTTTCACGATCGGAATGAGTGAGGACGACGAGAAAAAGCTGGAAAAAGCCAAGAAGCGGGTGGAGATGTCGCTGGGCATCATGAACCTGGTCACAGCAGAAGTGGACACGGTAGAGCACGTCCAGTCTGCCTCTTTTTCGGACGATGGCCGCTTCTTGGCCCTTCGCAAATATGCTGAAGAAGACAGCGAGGGCGGTGCCGACCTGGTCGTCCGGAATCTGGCTACCGGTTCGAACTACGCCATCGGTAACGTCTCCGAGTACGCCTTCAGTCCCGAAGGATCGCACCTGGCAGTGATCATCGATGCCGTGGAAAAGCTCGGCAACGGCGTGCAGCTTATCGACCTCTCGGACTACGCCATCCGCATCCTGGACAGCGATGAGGAGCTCTACTCGGACCTGACCTGGCGTGATGACTCGTTCGACTTGGCCTTCCTGAAGGAGGGTGACGTGGTGGGCGAGGACTACCCGGATCACCATGTGATGGTCTTTCGCGATGTGGCCGGCAGTGGGGAGATGTTTGCCCTGGATTCGGCCCGTGAGGAGGGCTTCCGGATTGCGAAGGAGGGCGGGGTGCGCTTCTCTGAGGACGGCTCCCGCGTATTCATCGGGCTGAAGGAACGGTATCATGAGGAGGCAACCGAAGAAGAGGGGACCTCGGAAGCGGAGGCAGAAGAAGAGGAATCCGGGGAAGAGGAAGGCGAACAGGATCCCGATGACAAAACACCAAAAGACAAGACCATCGCCGAGCGCGACAAGGATCTGGACCCTCCGGGCGTAGATGTCTGGCACTGGAACGATCCGGTCGTGCAGCCGCGTCAGGGCGTCATGGCGAGCGGGGACAAGAATTTTACCTATCTGACCTCATGGG
Organism: Rhodothermales bacterium; assembly: GCA_017859335.1. Lineage (GTDB taxonomy): Bacteria > Bacteroidota > Rhodothermia > Rhodothermales > UBA10348 > JAAZVD01. Next base: position 5,031 of record JAFMNH010000116.1, read on the forward strand.
TCCTGGACGATGATCGCTTGGCCAAGCTGGCCGACGAGAACATCCGCAATCTTACCCTGACGGGCGATCAGCGCCATGCGGTAGGCTATGACGAAACGCCGTATCAGCCGCAACTCAGGGAATCCTGGAGCGATGTCTACGTGCTGGATACCACCACCGGGGAGCGGACCAAGGTGCTCGAACGGATCGAGAACGTGAGCGTGTCGCCCGACGGCGCGTACGTCATCTACTTCCGCGCCAACGACTGGTGGAGCTATTCCGTCGAGGATGACGAGCACACCAACCTGACCGAAGACATCGACACGCGCTTCAACAACTTTACGGCCATCTACGGCCGCGAGGAGGACCGGCCCTTCGGCACGGGGCAGTGGATTGAAGGCGATGACGCCGTGCTGCTCTACGACCAGTTTGATGTGTACCGCGTCGATGCGGATGGGGATGGCATGGAGCGCCTGACCTTCGGCACGGCAGACAGCATCCGTTTCCGCCAGGTCCGTGTGGATTGGGAGAATGAATCCTTGGCCGCTGATGGTCCGATCTACTTCAGCGCCTACGGCGATGAAACAAAAGATTCAGGCTACTTTGTCTGGCAGAAGAGCCCGTCGCGCAGTGAAGATGGTGGGACGCTGGACATGCTGGTCTATGAGCCGCGCTCGATCAGCAGCCTGCGTCGGGCCGCAGAGGCCGACGTGTTCACCTTCATCACCCAGAAAGCGGATGAATCCCCGAACGTCTATGCCGTCGATGCCTCGTTCTCCAACCCCATCCAACTGACGGATACCAATCCGCAGCAGGCAGACTACACATGGGGGCATACCGAACTGGTGGATTTCGTGAATGCCAACGGTCATCCATTGCAGGGTCGTCTTTTGTACCCGGCGGACTACGAGGAAGGCAAGCAGTACCCGATGATCGTGTACATCTACGAACTGCGCAGTCAGAGCCTGCACACGTATTCGATGCCCAGTCGGACGAATGCTTACAACCAGCGACGCTTCTCTTCGGAGGGCTACTTCGTCTTTGAGCCCGATATCGTCTACCGACTCCGTGACCCGGGTATGTCGGCGGTCGAGGCCCTCGTACCTGCCGTGGAGGCTGTGGTAGCTACCGGCATGATCGACCCCGACCGGATCGGCCTGACGGGCCATTCGTGGGGCGCCTACCAGACGTCCTTTGTGGTCACGCAGACGGACATCTTCTCGGCTGCCGTGGCCGGCGCCCCGCTGACCAATATGATTTCGATGTACAACTCGATGTACTGGAATTCGGGTGGCACGGACGCCACGATCTTCGAGATCAGCCAGGGCCGCTTCCCGCAGCCCTACTGGGAGGACATGGAGAAATACATCCAGAACTCGCCGGTCTTCCAGGCCGAGAATATCAATACACCGTTGATGGTGGCCTTCGGAGATGAAGATGGCGCCGTGGATTTCAACCAGGGCGTGGAGCTGTACAATACGATGCGTCGCCTGCAGAAGGAGTTCGTGCTCCTGGTGTATGACGGGGAAAATCACGGCCTGCGCCTGAAGCAGAACCAGCTCGACTACGCCAACCGCACACACGATTGGTTCAACTACTACCTGCTGGGCCACGAACCCGCCCGTTGGATCACGGACGGGATTCCTTTTTTGGAAAAAGAAATCGAACAGAAAAAGGCCGATGAGGCCCGCAAAGAGGCGGCCAAGGAAGAATGACCGCTTGATGCTAGCCTGAAATGCAACGGGCCGGGCTCGCCGTAAGGCGAGCCCGGCCCGTCTGTTTGGAAGCTTCTGAAGCCTACATCGCCGGCGGCGGGTAGGAGTAGAAGGCCTGCAGGCCAAGCGGGATACCCAGGGCCCAGAAAATGAGTAGGAAGATGGACCAGACCACCAGGAAGACCACTGTGTAGGGCAGCATGATGGAGGTCAGTGTGCCAATGCCCGTCTTCTTGAAATAGCGTTGGCAGTAGACCACGACCAGCGGGAAGTAGGGCATGAGGGGCGTAATGATGTTCGATGACGAATCCCCGACGCGGTAGGCGGCCTGCGTCAGTTCCGGGGAGATGCCGACCTGCATGAGCATGGGAACGAAGATGGGAGCGAGAAGCGCCCACTTGGCCGAGGCCGACCCCACAAACAGGTTGACGAAAGCCGCCAGGAAGATGATGCCGACGATGGTCACGCCGCCCGGGAAGGCCAGCGCCTGGAGCGCCGCGGCTCCCTTGAGTGCCAGCAAGGCGCCGATGTTTGACTGGCCGAAGGCATAGACAAAAAGCGCGCAGAAGAAGGCCATCACGATATAGTATGACATGCCCTGCATCGACTTGGTCATGGCATCGATCATGTCCTTGGACTTCTTG
>JAFMNH010000117.1 GCA_017859335.1 Rhodothermales bacterium
ATCAGGGAGACATCGGGGCCATGACCATCAGCCTGTCCGCACCGGTCCAGGTGGAAGGGGAGCCCCTGGATGAGGACCGGCTGTCTTTCTTCAAGATCGCAGCATTCTCCTACACCCGATCCGCGCGCGACATCGAACTGCTCACCCCTGACGTACTACGCCACACGTTTGACCAGGCAAACAATGCCATCAGCGTTGCATCCACCGGACCGTTCATGTTCACGAATCCGGAGATGGGATATCAGGTAACCATCCATGGGTTTCAATTCGGTGGCAACGCGGTGGGGTACGGATGGGGTGGATATACACTGTTTGAACCCATGACGCCTGAGAAGCGCAAGGACGAAAAGAAGTGGGCAGACAATCGGGAGGATGCCTACGAAGGATCCCGGCGGCACTTCCTAAGGGCCCTCATGTCGGGGAACATGAAACAGGAAGAATGGGCTGCCTGGTTTGTGGGAGGACCGGGTGCGGCAGATGATCATTCGCCGGTGAAGGAGGCTGGTCTCAAGAGCGTATATGGCGAACCCCTTCCCATTCTCTACGAGGATGAACGGCCCGGTGTGGGTCGTATAGATTGGTCCGGCTGGGTACGTATTCAGTACTTCGGGAACGGTGGCGATGGACGCTGGCCCCAGTTCATTGACCGGTTTTGGCCCGTCTCGGATCTGTCCGAGGTGTTGGCCAGTGAAATGAACGTGACGTTCGTTGAACTGCCTACCTACCAGGCCTTCATCGACGAAACAGGCGTCATCCTGCCATCTGAGGGCCCAGCAACCAACGAAATCGGATACTGGACTTTTTTCCGCCTGGCTGACATGTTGCCACTGGACTGGATGCCGGAATAACGAAATGGGGGCTCCCGCCTGCGCGGGAGCCCCCATCTGAATGCTCTCATCGGAAGCAGTCGGTTTCAGCCTACCCCGATCAGTTCAACATCAAAAATGAGTGTTGCATGCGGCGGAATGACGCCGCCAGCACCCCGTGCTCCGTATCCCATTTCCGGGGGGATGGTCAAACGACGCATACCGCCGATCTTCATACCGGCAAATCCTTCATCCCAACCCTGAATCACGCTGCCGGCTCCGAGACGGAACGAGAACGTTTCGCCTCGATCCACCGAGCTGTCGAATTTGCGTCCCTTATTGTCCTCGTTGTCCGGATGGAACAGCCAACCAGTGTAATGCACTTCAATGGTGCTGCCGCGGGTTGCTTCGGCACCTTCGCCGTCTACAAGGTCGGTGATGATCAGTCCGTTGGAAGTTGTCATTGGATAGAAATGAGGTCTATTTCAAAAATCAGGTCAGCGCGCGGTGGGACGCCGCCCGGCATGCCCCGCTCGCCGTAGGCCAGACGATACGGAATACGCAGCTCACGGGTCCCTCCCACTTTCATGCCAGGCACGCCCTGGTCCCAACCGGCTATCACAGCGCCCTGGCCGATAGTGAAGGTGAAGGTCCGATCGGCTTCCTTGGAGCTTTGCAGCATTTCGCCCCGTCCATCTTCGGCAGCCGCGTCACGCAGCCAGAGGGTGTAATGCACTTCGGCCCGCTGGCCGGCCTGTATACCAAGACCCTCACCTTCCACAAGGTCCTCTATCTCGAGATCGGCAAGCATGGCCGCAGGTGCCGCTTCCGGAGTCGGTGAAGCAGCCTGCTCGCTGCTTTCGGATGAACACCCAATCACGAAAACCGAAAAAACGAAGAGCCCTACCAGAACAAGTCGATTCATCATTGCAATCCGTTGGTTAAGTGAACAAGCACCCCGTAACGTCTTCCTGCGATTGAGGTTCGCCAATGCGTCCCTCAGTTCATTTCGAGCGGCAGAAGATCCGGAACCCGAAACGCATCCGATGAACGGACCGCTGCGACATAGGCCGACCAGGGGCCGCTCAGGAACGCATTCACCTCGGAGAGCATCTCCTCGAGTGCACGACGACCCGCCGACATGGACCAGTCCTCAGGCGTGTTCGGGGGACGATCGCTCGAGAAGAGGTACCGACCCGCGCCCGAAACCTTGCCACCCACCGTATCGAAGGGGCGATAGATGCCCTGCTTGCCCTGTGGACCGAAATATCGATCCTGGAAGGCATCGAGGGAATCTGAGAGTGTCTTGCCCTGCTTCTTCAGATCTGTAGCCGTATCGTCATCCCGGTCTTCGAGACCACTGTCTACGCGCGAAATGACCTCTTTCGCTTCCCGGACGCGGGTCATCATGTCGGCCGCCGTCTCCACCATGGCCTCATACTGACGATACATGGCGTGTCGTGCCCGCAGCGCCGTCAGATCGACCTCGTACCGGGGGTCCAGCTCCACGGTTACCGTCGTGGAGGTCGTATCCGCCCCAAAAATGACCTGGACACCGTAGATACCCGGAAGGACCTGCGGGCCACCCGGCTCCGATGCGTTGCGACGGGGTGCCGAGCGGCTGGGACCACGCACCCCCTTACGGTTCAGGGACCAGATGACCCGGTTCATACCGGCTACTGCTGGCCCCTCAAACGTGCGAATGACCTCGTCCCCATCAAGAATCCGGACTTCGACGTCGTCCGGCGCCTTGGCTGGTTGCTCCGCGCCATCGTCACGATCGTCCGTCTCAGCCGGTATGGATACAGAGCGATACGCGTCCGGGTTGACCGAATACGTGATGCGCGCTCCGCGGGGACGGTTCTCTCCGGCGTACATGGCATCGGCCTTGAACCGGGTGCCTGCGGCCTGGATGTTGGACGCCTGGTAGGCTGTGGGCGGCTCATACACGTGCACTGGGGCCTCCAGTACATCAGCGCCTGATGCTGCCAATGCGCGCAAAGGCCGGATATCATCCAATACCCAGGCGCTGCGGCCGAACGTCCCTATGACCAGGTCCGCCTCACGCTCCTGGATAGCCAGGTCGATGGTGGAAGCTGTCGGATAGCCGGCCGTCCACTTGGTCCACGTGCTGCCCTCATCAATCGAGACATACAGCCCAAACTCGGTGCCGATGAACATCAGGCGCGGCTCCACCGGGTCCTGGATGAAGGAAAGGGCGAAGCCATACACGTCGCTGGAATTGACCATTCGCTGCCAGCTGCGCCCCCAGTCCTGGGTGCGATAGACATAGGGCTCCCAGTTGTTGCGCCGGTGATCATCAAAAACCACGAACGCCTCAGCTGCATTGTAGGCCGATGCCCGAATCTGCGTTACCCAATTACCTTCGGGAACGTCGCGGATGCGGGATCCGACTTCGGTCCAGGAGCCGCCGCCGTCGCGCGTAAGCTGCACATTACCATCGTCCGTACCCACCCACAGAATACCGGTCTCCAGCGGGCTGGCATCGATGGCCGTGATGGTCGTATGGTTCTCAGCTTGCGTGACATCGTAGGTCAGACCGCCCGATTCTTCCTGCTGCTGCTTCTCAGGATCGTTCGTGGTCAGGTCCGGCGAAATGACGTCCCAGCTCTGTCCCTTGTTGGTCGAACGGTGCACGAACTGGCTGCCATAGTAGATCGTGTTCGGATCGTGCGGGTCCTGCTCAAAGGCCGCATTCCAGTTATAGCGCAGAAACACATCCGGATCCGGGTGAAGCGGCTTGATGAACGAACTGTTACCGGTCTCCTTGTCAAAGCGGCTCAGGCTGCCCCCCTGGCTCATGGCATAGCCGAACTGCGCATCTTCGGGGTCAGGAATGACATCGAATCCATCCCCGAAGGCCACTTCCTGCCAGAGATGGTTCCGGATGCCGCCAGACTTCCAGACATACCCGGGCCCCACCCAAGATCCATTGTCCTGCATGCCACCCATCACGTTGTACGGGAATTCGTTGTCCACGTTGATGTGGTAGAACTGTGCCACAGGCAGGTTCTCCACAAATCGCCACGTCCGGCCCTTGTCCCGGGTGATGGCCATGCCACCATCATTCCCTTCTATGATGAAATCGGGGTCGGCCGGGGATACCCAGAACGCGTGGTGGTCCGGGTGCACTCCGTTCTCGGAATACCCGGGCTGCCACTGACGGAAGGACCGTCCGCCATCTTCTGAGACGTAGATGTATGTCTCGATCTTATAGAGGCGATTCTCATTTTCCGGGTCCGTATAAATGTCGGCGTAGTAGAACGGCCGGCCGTTCACACCATCGTCGTCGTTGACCATGCGCCAATTGGCTCCGCCATCGTCACTGCGGTAGAGCGCGTTTTTTTGGGCCTCGACCAACGCGTATACCACCTGCGGCTCGTTGTGGGCGAGGGCCAGGCCCATGCGGCCCAGTTCTCCTTTGGGCATACCCCGATCGGGACCGATTTCCTCCCAGGTCACGCCGCCATCCCAGGTCTCGTACAGACCCGAGCCTTCGCCACCGGACTTGAAGAACCATGGCCAGCGGCGGAATTCCCACATAGCTGCCAGGATGTGATTCGGGTTCTTGGGATCGACCACCATATCGCCGATGCCCGTGCGCTCGTTGACGTAAAGAACCTTTTCGAGGGTCTTCCCCCCGTCAGTGGTCCGGTACACGCCGCGCTCTTCGGTCTCTCCCCACGCCGGTCCCTGCACGCCGATCAATGCCACGTCAGGATTGTCCGGATGCAGGATGATGCGATGGATGTTGCGCGAATCCTCCAGACCCAGATGAATCCAGGATTGCCCACCATCAATCGACTTATAGAGCCCGTTGCCAGACGATTGGCTGTTACGGGGGTTACCCTCGCCGGCGCCCACCCAGACGATGTCCGGCGTCTTCTGGAAAACGGCCACGGCGCCGATGGAGTGGGCCGGCTCCTCATCAAAAATGGGCGTCCAGTCAATCCCACCGGAGGTCGATTTCCAGAGGCCTCCCGACGCCGTACCGGCGTAGATTACATCAGGCTCGGCATGAACGGCATCCAGCGCCGTCACGCGGCCGCTCATGCCGGCGGGACCGATGTTGCGCGGCTGCATGGCGTCGAACAGCGCCATGTCGAGCTGCTGCGCCAATGAAGAAACGGGAAGCGAGAGAAGGATCAGGAGACATCCTGACAGGAGCCTGGAAAGCATCGCGTTGGACGGTTGGAGAACAGGAAGCGGCAACAGCGAGAACATACGATTCCCACCCCTTCTCCGTCGTCATCAAATACCCGACCCGTGCTGCTTGTCGGGAGGAGCTTACTGGTTGCCCGCGTTCGGATTCCACTCACCGCGCGCGACGGCCGGGATGTAGGTATCCAGGTTGTCCGGTTTCCACAGGATGCGCCGACCTTCTTCGGCACTCATGTAGGCCGTCATCAAAAGCTCCGTCACCTCGAGGCCATCATAGAAATTCTCAGCCGGCTGCTTACCCTGAATGAAGCACTCAATCATATACCGGTTCTCGTCCTCATAGCCGTATTCAGCCGCCTCATTGCCCACGAAGGGCATATCGCCCGATTCGGCGTTCTGCTTCTCGACAAGGTCCTCACCGGCACCACCGGTAACATTGCGACTCAAAAAGACGGTACCACCGGCCTCAAGCGAGTTGAGGCGAAGCGAATACTCCGGACCAAGCAGCTCCGAAGACAACCGCAGACCGGGACCTACATAGCTCCAACTGGTTGTGACCTCGGCAATCAATGGATGGCCCTGTTCGTCTACGTATTCAATCGTGGCCCGTGCAAAATCCTCCGACGGCTTTTTCGAATAATCGATGGCTGATCCAAAGCGATCCCGCAGCAATGCCGCGTATTCAGGCCGGCTCCATTTCAATGAGGCAATCTGACAGGAGACCGCCACGGGGGTAAGGGTATCCCGGGACGCCCCGGGACGCGTCAGGAGGAAGCGGGCTACCTCCACGCTGTGGCACATCATGTCGTTTAGGACGCCGCCGCCTTGCCGTTCGCCCGACCAGAACCACGGGGCGTGTGGGCCCGAATGCTCTTCAGCGGCCCGCGCCAGGTACGGTCGTCCGCTCAAAGCAGCTCCGCGTTTCCACGCAATATCCCGTCCTCGAACCAATCCGGGGGAAAACAACTGGTCTTCGAGGTAGCCATGCAGGAGCTCGGTTTCCTCCAACAGGGAGACCACTTGGCGCGCTTCAGCCACATTTCGGGCTAGCGGTTTTTCGCAAGCAATCCCGACCAGTTCGCCAACGCCCCGTTTCAAGGCATCGACGATCTCTTCCATGTTCTCCACGCGCTTGTGGTTGGGGCCACAGATCCAAAGGCAATCGATGGACGGATCAGCTATCATCTCCGTGATCGATCCATAGGCCTTCGCATTACCGACGCGAAGATCCCGCGCGTAGGCCGCCGCTTCTTCAGCGTTGGCAGTATTGGGGCTCCAGACACCTAGGATGTCCGAGTCACGAACAGCTTTCCAGGACAGGATGTGAAACTTGGTGATGAAGCCGCTTCCTACGAAGCCTACTCCGAGTCGGGATTTGGTTGGCATGGGAGATGAAGACTGATCGACGTGGGTCCAGTGCGTCCGGTGTGCCTGACGGCGCATCACCGGGCGGGCATGCGAAGATAGGTACGCACGGGCAGAAACACCGGCGGACCCGTCATTTCCGGGGGAGAAAAAGGGGCACCGTCAGGGGCGACGGCCCCGTCATTCGGGAAAGATCCCCATCACCCTCCCCAACCGAAGCGGGGATTGACCACGTTGTTGTACAAGGACCCGAACCGGTATGAGAACCCGAATCCAACCTCATAATCGAAGGTTGTTGGCAAGGCGGCATTACCGAGCAGGATTTCCTCATCACCGGACTCTTCGGCTGGCAGCCAGATCTGATCGTTCACCGAAGAAATCTCGGCATTGAAATTGACCGAAAGACCCCGGGCAATCCGGACGTTCATATCACCCCGGATCCCGACATTGTACAGGTCGAAGAGGGATTGCTCGAAGTCCGTGATATACGATTCGACGGTAAAGCGGGCACCAGCCGATCCCCACGGTTGGCGAAAGTTGGTGAAGATCATGAGCTGGTTCTGCACGAGCACCTGCTCCGTCTCGTTGTAGACCGTGCGTTCCTCGTACGTGTTACGCCTGAAATTCAGCTCGTATCTCGCCCGCAGATCCCGTGTTGAGGTCTGTGAGTAGGGGAAGAAAGCATACTCCACCGTTGGGGAGATGGACATCGACAAATCCGTATTCCGCTGGGACGACGTGTTGGTATATGTCGTGAATCCGGCAGACCAGTGTGGTCCTATGCTTTTGACAACCTGACCGAATACATTCCCGTCGCGTCGCGTGGATCGGACGGTGCCTGAGGACAGATCAAACTCACTCTCACGGTAGTTCATCCGACCACTGATTCCGATTTTCCACTCTTCCGTGACCCGATCGGCGGACACGCGGGTATCTATCCGGTACTGTCGTTCGTTTTCCTCGCCCTCTATATCTCCGTTGACGCGAATGTTGAACAC
>JAFMNH010000118.1 GCA_017859335.1 Rhodothermales bacterium
CCCTTGTCAATCTCCTCGCGGGTAATGGTCAGCGGGGAGCGGAAGCGAATGGAGCGATCCCCGCATCCCAGGATGATCATACCCTCATCGTAGCATCGATCGAGGATCCGATCACGAAAGCCCTGGCACGGAACATCGACGGCGCAGAAAAGACCACGACCGCGAACGTTGGAAACCCACTGTGATCGCTCGGCCAGTTTATGCAGTTGCGCCAGCAGGTACTCTCCCATGACGGCGGCGTGCTCGACCAGATTGTCTTCCTCCATGATCTCGAGGATCCGGTCAAAACGCACCATATCAGTCAGGTTGCCTCCCCAGGTCGAATTGATCCGGCTTCCCATCTTGAAGACGTGACCCTCGACTTCATCGAGGCGACGGCCCGCCAGAATGCCACAAACCTGGGTCTTCTTGCCGAAGGAGAGGATATCCGGCTCGACGCCGATGGACTGATGGGCCCAGAATGCACCTGTCATGCCGACGCCTGTCTGTACCTCGTCAAACACCAGCAGCGCATCGTTTTCCAGACACAGATCCTTGACCGCCTGCAGGTACTCTTTCCTGAAGTGGTTGTCTCCCCCCTCTCCCTGAATCGGCTCAACGATGACGCACGCAATCTCGTCCGGCATTGAATGGAAGTACTGTTTGATCTGCTTCAATGACAGGTCCTCCCGCTTCAGAAGATCCTCCATATTCTCTTCCATCGGGAAGACAATCTTTGGATTGGACACACGTGGCCAATCAAACTTCGGGAAGTGCATCGTCTTGCGGGGATCGGCCGTGTTGGTCATGGTCAGCGTGTACCCGCTGCGACCATGAAACGCCTGATCATAATGAAGCGCTTTCATGCCCACCTCGTGGCGATATCCTTTCTGGAAGTTCTTGCGCACCTTCCAGTCAAAGGCCGTCTTCAGTGCGTTCTCCACAGCCAAAGCTCCGCCCGACACAAAAAAAGCATAGGGGAGATAGTCGGGTTTGGCTACCCGGCCGAAGGTATCCAGGAAGCGGGCCATGTGCACGGTCCGAACGTCGGAGTTGGTCACCTTGTTGATGGCCGAATCAAGCAGGCGAGCCTTGAAGTCTTCATCTTCGAGCATCTTGGGGTGGTTCATCCCCACAGCGTTGGAGGCATAGAATCCGAAAAAATCCATGTACGCTCGCTCGGACTGTTCGTCCACCAAATCCATTCCACCACTGGCTTGCGTATCCAATACCATGGGCATCATTCCCTCAGCATTGGTGTGCTCCATGAATATTCCTTCTACCTGATCAGGCGTAATATGCCTCCGATTGGCCATGCTCCGTACCATTTTAGGATGTTGACGTACCGTGTGAAGCGATTCCCCAGTGGACAACCAGCCATGCCTCGAAACCGGTAAAAGGGCTCGAAAACAACGCTCAGCCACGAAAAAGACCGCGCGGCAAGATAGGGCTTTCGACCGAAACTTCACCCTCCGGGTAGGGATTTCGGGGATCATTCAACAGCGGGACCGGTTTTTCCCGTCCACTCCTACCCTCGATACGATGGAAGCGAAACGCAAGCCCCTCCTGCCCGGTGACATCCAACTCAAGGCAGCTTCGCCAGCCCATGATGGCATGCTGGAGTTGCCGGTCGTGGAAGCACCCCCTGTAGTGAACGTCCGCGGACAGCGTCCCGACTGGCTCCGGGTAAAGCTCCCCTACGGCGAGACCTACAAGAAGCTTGTCGACACCATCGAAAGCAATGGCTTGCATACAGTATGCCAGAGTGCGCGATGCCCGAACATGGGTGAGTGCTGGACAGCGGGAACGGCCACCTTCATGATCTTGGGCAACGTATGCACGCGCTCGTGCGGGTTCTGCGCCGTCAAGACCGGACGACCCGATGAAGGTCTGGACTGGGATGAACCCAATCGGGTGGCTGATGCCGCCAAGACCATGGGTGTCAAGCATGCCGTCATCACGAGCGTGAACCGGGACGAACGCAAGGATGGGGGTGCCCCCATCTTTGCCAAGACCATTGAGCGGCTCAGAGAGGAAATCGAAGGGGTCACCGTAGAGGTTCTGATTCCAGACTTCCGTGGTCTCTGGGATGCGCTTCAGATCGTGATTGATTCCCGCCCAGAGGTCATGAACCACAACATGGAAACCGTGCCCCGCCTCTACAAGAGGGTTCGTCCCCAGGCCGTTTACCAGCGCTCCCTGGATGTCCTGCGCATATCGAAGGAGCAGGGCCTGCGAACAAAAAGCGGCATCATGGTGGGTCTCGGAGAGACGGATGACGAGGTGCTGGCGCTGATGGACGATTTCGTGGAGATCGGCCTGAACGTCATGACCATCGGGCAGTACCTGCAGCCAACGCGTATGCACCTCCCGGTCGAGAAATTCGTGCATCCCGACAAGTTCGCATGGTACAAAGAGGTTGGCGAGGCGAAGGGCATCGAGCACGTGGAGAGCGGACCGCTGGTACGCTCCTCCTATCATGCAGAACGCCACGTTTGAGGCCCTCAATGGTGGGCTTCGACGTCAAGGCTGAGTGGGAGCGGGCACGTCGCGGCTGGAGCAGGGTGGACAAGCAGACTGCGGTCGTGCTCTTGTTTGCCGCCTTTTCTGTCATCTTGCAGATGAACTATGGCAATCGAGGGTTTTTCCGACAGGAAGTAGCTCCCTTGTTGACTGACAACTATTCAGGCCTCTACGGCTGGATTTGGTGGTTCGGCATCCAAGGCATTCTTGGCTTCGTCCTTCCTGTGGCCATCCTGCGTTTAGGCTTCCGCAATTCATGGTCAGCCATGGGCCTGGGCCTCGGCGACTGGAAGCTGGCCTCGAAAATCGCGCTGCTCTACCTCCCCCTGATGGCGCTGGGCACCTGGTTCCTTTCCGCCACCCCGGAATTCATGACCAAGTACCCCCACTACTCGCCTGCTGCACGGGACTGGGGCGTCTTTTTCGTGTATGAGTCCTTCTTTCTCCTCTACTGGGTGGGCTGGGAATACCTCTGGCGCGGATTCGTTCTCTTCGGAACAGCGCGTGCCTTCGGCATTATGGCCATTTTTGTCCAGACCGTACCATTTGCCATCCTGCATTACGAAAAGCCGATGCCCGAGGCCATGCTGTCTATCATCGGGGGTGTGGCACTCGGAGCACTGGTGTGGCGAACCCGAAGTTTCTGGATCGCTGTGCCCATCCACGCTGCCCAAATGATGATTCTGGATGCCTGGTGCTCCCTGCGCGTCCGCAGTGGCGTAACCGGCACCGGTTTCTCTGCCCTGCTGGATCTATTCGGCTGAGGTCGCAAAAGGGTCGAGAGGCGCTACCCTTCAAAATCCGTAGCGAAGGCTCAGAATGTGCGCGGGACCACCAAAACCGTCCTCGAATGGCAGCACCGCATAGTCAAACCACAGATCGGCCACTTCAATGCCAACGCCGGCAGACATGTCGCGCAGGAAGTCGTCGGACAAGTAACCAATACGCGCCGTCACGGTCTCCAATACCTCGGCCGAAAGTCCCAGGTGCCACTGTGTCCGGTCGGTCACGTAGTTGCGCGAGACTTCAGCCAGGAGCGATGTAGACAAAAAGATCTCTCCGTCCAGCGCTGTGACAGCCCTGAAGGGAAATACCTCGATGCCCAGACGAAGAAGACGCGGCAATTCCGTGGCCTCCACATTGAGCTGCTCCATCTTGCCCATATTGGCCATGACAGCACCCACATGCACGCTCTCGTCCAGGAAGTCCATCTGAACACCGATATCAAAACCGTACCCGTTGGCCGAATTCGTAAAGATGCGCTCAGACAAGTACTTGGCCGATATGCCCGCTCTGAGAGGGCCGAATTGATGTCCAAGTGATGCCCCAGCGCTCACAAACTGGGCATCAAACAGTCCGTCCGAATCCCCCGGTTGCTGACGCGCCTCCAGATCCCCCGCACCCGTGGCCACCACGGCCACACCCACACCAGAGCGGGGACCCAGGGAGAAAGCACCGTTGAAGGCGTACGTGCGGATATCCCCGATCCATACGTGATGGGCCACACCGATCTCCGAGATCCCATGGGCCAGCCCTGCAGGGTTCCAATAGGTGGCGAAAGCTCCTTTGGCATGGGCCACGCCGGCATCGCCACGGGCCAGTCCCTCGGCATCGACACCCAAGGCCAGAAAAGACAGACCGGAATCCTGGGCATGGGCCGGTGGAGCGTCGGCAGCGGGTAGTGACACGGCCAGCACCATCAAAAGGGATGTGAAGAATCGTTTCATCGTATTCCTGGAAATTGCGGACAGGTTCAATGCTGGATCCGTCAAAGCAGCACGCGCAGGGTCACGAAATGCATCTGGCCGGCAGCCTGGGCCTCCCAGCCGAATGCATAGTCCACCCGGATACGCAGTTCTCCCATCGGTTGCTCCGCGCTGAAGCCCGCTGAGGGCCTGAAGGTGCCTAGGGTATCCTTGCCGAGTTGATCAGCGCCAGCACGCAGAGCGAATCCGTTGAGTATCCATGCCTCCACACCTGCCCGAAGCCGCGTCTCCTGAAACGTCAGGGTAGATTCGTTGCGGATCCGAGCCGCTCCATCGCCAAGGATACGGGGTTCGTAGGTCACATGGGTAGCCGATGCGGTTCGCGATTCAATCTCTGCAGCGAAGAGCCAGCGATCATCCCATCGCCGGTGCGTGAGACCGAGCCGCAGACGCCTCGGGAAGGCGTCCGTCACCTCCGACCCGCTCCCTCCCACAGCAGACCCGTCCCAGGTGTAACGGGCCAGTAAATCGTCGGCAACCAGCGCCAAGGCAAGGTCATCCCGCACCCGAACCGCCAGCCCCAGGTCCACGCCAATCGTGCGTGCGGCCGAGAGTCCCTCATACAGGTCACTCTGGAAAAGCTGCAGGTTGATGCCCGCACTGACTCGCGAGGAGAACTTGAGCCCAAAGGCCAGAAAGCCTGCGTATTCGTCCACGGATAACATACCTGTATGAAAGCCGCTGTTGTCCCGGCCATCAATGTTGGACACCGAGGCATGCACCAATCCAACCATGAATCCGGCACGATCCTGCAGGGGTGCGCCCAGCTGCAGGAACTGCACATTCCTGTCGAAGGAGAGCGTCGATACCGACGCTGCCACGGACTGTCCCTCGGTGAGTGGTGCGAGGGCAGGATTATAGTAGGGGCTGGCGCTACCCGATAGGTCAGCAGACTGAGCGTTGCCCATCGCAATACCCCGAGCACCGAAACCCATTCTGGAAAAAGCACCTGCATGCTGCGCGTGCAGCGAGGGAGCCGTGAAACCTGCAATCAGCAGCACGCTCATCCAGAGAGGCAGCTTCGAGATGTCCCGTCGATTGTTCATGGTCATTGTCCCTCCTATTCGATCACGAGGATCTTGCCCCGGCTTCGTTCATCTCCGCTCCTGACCTCGTAAAAGTACGTTCCGTTGGCCACCTGCACGCCCCGATCATCCCGACCGTCCCACAACGTCTCGGTGATGCCTGAGGTAGACGTTTCATGAATCTCGCGAACCGGGTTCATGCCGAAGTCGAAAATCCGGACCGTGGCCTGTGAGGCTGATCCTGCATCATATTTGATGCGGATGAAGCCATCGGCTCCGGGGGAATAGGGATTCGGATACGCATAGGTATCCACACGCGGCACGGCGCCGGTCGGAGAATCCGGACTGAGCGGGACATCGACACGAAAAAGGGTCCACGTAACGCCGCCATCCAGCGAGCGCAACAGCCCATCGGAGGTGCCAACCCATAGGGTACCGCTTCCGTATTCCACCGAAAAAACATCGGAATCGTCCCGTATGCGTCGCGCAGGGTTGTCACGATCACGGAAGTCACTGATGGAATTCCAGCTTCGCCCGTAGTCCTCCGAGAAAAAGAGGCCGCCATCGCCTGCTACCCATGCACGAGGACCATCGAAGGCAAAATCATACACGCGCTCACCAAGGAGGGTCTGTTCGAAGGATTCCCCTCCATCACGGGTCAGCGTTACACCGAACTGCCCAGTGCCGCCTCCGGATTCGCTCGTGTTCCAGGTGGCCATCCATACGACGGGGATGCCTGCCGATGGCTGCTCCTCGATGGAAATGATCCAGTCTCCGGTCAGGGAGGCGGATGTGCCGTCAGCCTTGAACTTGTCCCAGGACTGTCCGCCATCAAGAGAGCGATTGAGACCACCTGCCGTACCGGCCCATACCGTACCCGAGGCGTCGACCAAGACCGAAAATCCCATATGATTGAGGGATCCGTTCCCTCCCCTTCGTGGCTCCACGGAGAATGAATACGGTTGGTCGGGGCGAATCCTGTCCAGATCGTCGGGAGGCAGGACCACCCGCTGCCAGGTACGTCCCATATCATCAGAGCGTCGGATGCCACTGGCCCAGCCAGCCACCCAGATAGTACCGGTCCCGGCATCCACATCCACGTCGAACGGGGGACTTTGCTGGGGTACGATGACGGGCAGTGCCGGTAAGGTCGATACACCGTAGACCTGGGTATCATCAGCCGGATCATCCAGCTGCGGGAAACGATACTGGAACGACTGACCGCCGTCCTCGGACACGAGGAATCCGGCCGCTGTCTGCACACTTTCGCCGCCGGAATTGTCAGCGCGACCCAGTCCGGCAACAACCACATTGCCTTCGACATCAATTGAGAAGAGCCGATTGGGTGTGCCGAAGAGGGAATCCGTATCGGGTAGATACCACGTCGTGCCCTGATCGGTTGACAGGTTGAGGAACGGGCCTACCCACACGCCCTCGTCCGTGACGTGAAGGTTGGCCACACTGTTGTTCAGGATCCCGTAAGGGCTCAGGTCTGGCCCCCCGTCTTGACGGGCATGGGCACCCTCTGCCGAGACGATCACCAGCATGAGGCTGGCCAACAGGATTCCCGCAGGATTGACTGGCTTCATGCGTTTATTCCACTACCAAGGTTCGTACTTCGACGGCGCTTCGCAGGCCACTACGATCCACGACCGAAAACTCGAAGGTATTCGTCCCGGGGGCATTGCCGCTTTCGAGCTGTATGGTCAGCGTGAAGCGCCCATCCCCTGCCACGGTATCGCCACTGCTGACGCCGAAACCTGCATTACAGATACCCTGTCCCCCATCATCACACAGCCGTAAACTCGTTCCACCGTTCACGATTACCTGAACGAAAGCGATGTTGTCCAGACCATCCGGATCGTCGGCTTCAACGACCAGTGCAATGCTCACGGGCGGATCGCCTGGCGCAGGGCGTGCTACGCGGTCGGGCATGTCGACGGCCTTGATGACCGGCGGCTCGCTCGATGCTGTCACGTCAATGGCGTGGTAGGC
>JAFMNH010000119.1 GCA_017859335.1 Rhodothermales bacterium
CGCAGGGAGGGACCATTCGAATCGAAAATCTGGCCTGATTCCAGTGGCGTCCCGGGTGCGATCAGCTCGTTCCCCGTTGTAATGACCCGAACGCGGGGCATACAGGATACGGGTACCGTGTCGTATCCAAGCGTTGCGAGCATGCCGACCACGGCTGGCGTAATGACGTGACCCGGCTCAAAGACAATCTGACCGGCAGATACATCCTCTGCAGCCGGGCGTACATGCTTATGCGCCTCGGGGAAGCGATGGAAAGTGACGCTCATACCCTCACGCGCGGCCACCCATTCAATGGGGGCTACGGCGTCTGCACCCTCGGGAAAGGGCGCACCCGTCATGATTTCGACGCAGGTACCAGGCGTGACAGCGGGTCCGCCGGCGTCGCCTGCCGCAATATGGCCAATCACTTCCAACGTTGTGGTCCCTGCCTGTCCATCCGCACTTCGCACGGCAAAGCCATCCATGGCCGAGGAGGCAAACGGCGGAACGTTCGCCCTCGCAACAACGGCCTCGGATAATGTCCTGCCGAGCGCCTCGCCAAGCGGAACCAGCTCGGAGGAAAGGGTGGTGGCCTGGTCCCGTACACAAGCCAAGGCGTCTTCAAAAGAGATCAATGTTCGCATCGCACCTTATGATCTGCGTACCTTTTCCCGCTCAAGATAAGGGCCTGTCCCTCCCACGTGGGGGATACCTTCCAATAATCCGCAGTTGAACCCCTCCTGACCCCAACGACCACCGTACCCACGTTCATGATCACCCTGGACCAGCACCGATCCGACCCATTTGTGGCACCCCACCTTCGCCAAGGCCTCCATCGTCGCGTTCAAAGTGCCCATGAGGCACTTCTTGCTGGAACAGGAGCCGGTTCACAATGGCTTGGATGGCGCCGCATCCTGGCCAATCCGAACGATGCCCTGCTCGAAGAACTCTCTCAGCAGGCAGACGAAATTCGCGCTCGCGCCGATGTGCTCCTTTGCATTGGCATCGGCGGCTCCTATCTGGGGGCAGACGCTGTCATCGATGCGCTTTCTCCGTACTTCGACGCCCCTAATACAACCCGGTCCGCCGACACGGTGCTGCCTCTTGCGGGGGATGAATCCGAGAGGAGGCACGGCCGGACAAAGGTCCTATTCGCAGGTCACCACCTCTCGGGTCGATACCTCGAACAGCTTCTGGCATACCTCGAGGGCAAGTCAGTCTATGTCAACATGATTTCGAAGAGCGGCACGACACTCGAGCCTGGTATTGCTTTTCGTGTTGTGCGCCAGTGGATGGAGCAGCGGTTTGAGGACTGTGACCGGCGAATCATCGCAACGACAGATGCCCACAAGGGGGCGCTCAAAGCCTTGGCCGCGGAGAAAACGTATCGCACGCACGTCATCGATGATGATATTGGTGGCCGATTCTCCGTGCTCTCTCCTGTCGGACTCCTGCCCATCGCCGTTTCCGGCGTCGACATTCGAAGTCTGTTTTATGGCGCTGTAGCCATGAAGACAGAGATCGATACAACCGACTACCATGAAGCGCTACGCTATGCCGAGCGGCGCTATGCGCTTCACGAGTCCGGATTCACATCAGAGCTCCTGTCCATCTTCGAGCCCTCGCTCTCCGGGCTCGGGGCGTGGTGGCAGCAACTCTACGGGGAGAGCGAGGGGAAAGACCACAAGGGATTGTTTCCTGTTACCTGCCTCTTCTCGACGGATTTGCACTCCCTTGGACAATATATCCAGGAAGGCCGACGCACCTTGGCTGAGACCTTCCTGACGCTGGAGCATGACGGGGGACAGCTGAAGATCCCCCATCTTCCGGATGACGCTTCAAACCAGAGCCCGGATGGTCTCGCATTCGTAGCAGGCAAGTCCTTTTCCGATATCACGCGGGCTGCACTCGAAGGCACGATGGAAGCCCATGCCATGGGCGGTGTGCCCGTGCAGCACATTTCCGTGCCCAGACTCGATGAAAATACACTGGGGGGACTGATCTATTTCTTTGAACACGTCGTGGCCCTGGGAGGCTACCTCCTGGGAATAAATCCGTTCGATCAGCCGGGAGTGGAAGATTACAAGAAGGCCATGTATGCACGGCTCGGGCGCTCGTAACGGGCCTATTACACAGGATTCATCCGGTGTCGAAGGCCTTGTTGGCAGCATGTGCGCAAGTGACGGATTGTTGTGCACAAGAGGACGCATCATCCAACCAGTGTGGAAGCATGTGGGTAACCTGCTCCATCGCGTCCTCCTGTCCACACCCTTCCCACGCCGTGGATATCGGGATTACAGGGAGCCCGGCTTTCCACAATCTGCCTGTGGATCAGCGTGGATATGTTGATTCACGGTACGGAAGATGACTCTACATCGTTGAAATCATGGATGCCCTGTTTTCCATGTCGGGGATTATTCTCCACGGATATGTCCACATCAGGCTGTCAACTGGCGTGGGTAAATCTCTTTCACACATATCCACGGTCCCTACTACAACAAACAACTATTCAATTCCTTCTATTCATTCATCAAAAGAGTCCGTGGAAAGCGGGGGATAACCTCGTTCCTTGACCATGCCAGCAAAGGCAGCATTGTGGGGTGTACAGATACCCGTTACCTTCACTCCTGTCAACGTATCTCGATTCAATTCCAACGTCTGATGATCAAGCGCATACTCGTTGCCCTGGACCCGGATTCGGATTCCCGGATTGCCACCCGGTATGCCGTGCAGATTGCACAGCAAACCGATGCCCGTATTACGGGACTGGCCGTCGTAGACACCAAAACGATTGAGGTCAGTGCACGTGGAGGTGGCATTGGATCGATGTACTACGCGGAAAAGCTGCGGGAAAACCTGACCCAGGAGACCAGGGATCAGGCGCGTCGGCTCATCGCAGCATTCGAACAGCATGTTGGAGGCGCCCATGTCCGGCATATCGAGACGGTCGAAGAAGGGGTTCCGTTTGAGCGCATCGTCGAGGACATGAAGTACCATGATCTTTTGATCGTTGGATCTGATCCGCATTTCTTCTACGGGCATCCGAAACAGCGTACGAACACCTTGGCGGGGATCTTTCACCATACCGTGGGTCCTACCTTGGTCGTACCAGAAACCCATCGCGGCACCCGAAAGGTGCTCTTCGCAACCAACGGGGAGAATTCGGCCTCGCGCGCCATACGTCGGTTTGTGGATCTCAATCCATTCGGACAGGATGTCAGCATCGAAGTGCTTTTTGTGTATGAGAAAGGACAACAGCGCGATGCTGATTTCCATCTTCAGTTGACGAAGGATTTCCTGGTCGATCACGGGTATGAGGCGCATGTGGCCTCCATGCAGGATGAGCAGCGTGCCAAGCAGATCCTTTCGCACGCAAGGGAAAAGAATGTGGACCTGATCGTGGCTGGTTCGACGACAAGCAAGGGTTTGACAGGATACCACATGAGCAAGACGACCGAGCAGTTGGCTGACAACGGGCAGATTCCCGTGTTCATAGAGCACTGACTTCTGGACATCCGGCTCACTGACAGGTGCTTCCCTGCCGGAACGGCCGCCAGGTGCCGCGGGCGTGACAGTCGATGCGGGGCCGCGACGTGATATGGCGCAATCGGATGGCACCCAGATCCATTGTCGCCAGTGTCTGTGCGCCGGCCTCATGCAGCCGATCGATGACATCCTTGTGGGGGTGACCGAACGGATTACCAACGCCTGCACTGATCAATGCCAGATGAGGCTTGAATCGCTGCACCAACTCGTGCGAGGAGGACGTTGAGGATCCATGGTGCGCCACTTTCAGGATTCTCACATTGAGCAGATCAAAGAGCCTGCCATAGGTCGCAACGAGCTGATGCTCCTCTTCCTTCTCCATGTCTCCCGTCAGCAGGATTCCCGTGCGGCCTGAGACCAGAAGGATGACCAGCGAATGCGTATTGCGTCTGCCCGGCTCGAATGGGTGGAGCACATAGCCACGCATGTGGGAAGGCAGCGGCAGAAAGTCCCCTCGAAGCAGCGTTTTCGGGGCTCCAGCGATTGAATCGCTCACATTCCAAGGTATGCTTCGTGATGCTACATGGACACTTTTTTCCAGGGCACCAGTACCTCCCGTGTGATCGGAATCCGCATGGGAGAGAACCAGGTTGATGCTGCGATAACCCATGGCTTCGAGGGCATCCCGGACAAGGGACCCTGACCGCTCCCCGGGTCCCGTATCCATGACCCAAACGGAAGCATGGTCTTCCGCATTGTCATGGGAGTCTTGCGGCCCGGATCGGATCCTTCCCGGGTCAATGATCAGCGCATCCCCCTGTCCCACGTCGAGCATGATCATGGATATATCCCGGGGTAGGAGTACCAGGATGGATGCACTACCCAAGAGAATCGTGACCACCATCCATTTGACATAGCGTCTGAGCGCCGTGGAAGCCAGAAATAGGCAAACCATGGGCAGCGATGCCAAAAGGAGGTCCATGGAGTCGGAAGCCCGGATGATGGCGAAGGAAAGGGTCTCGGCCTTTTGTGACAGTCCCATCAGAAGCTTAAAGCCGAGGGAGGAAACAGAGGCAGCGAGCGAGCCACCCACGGGCATGATGACGGCGGTGATGGCCAACGTCAACGTTGCCGTCGTCACAGCAACAGCAGGTGGACTCGTGAGGAGGGCAATGACCGGAACCCATCCCATATGCCAAAGCAGGACGGGCAGCGTTCCCATGAATGCTGCCGTCGAGACCAACATAGGAGTGATCACGGCGTTTATTCCCAGCCGAAGGTTGGTGCTGAGAGGCGAGTCATGCCGCCCCATGACCTTCAAGGCAAGTCCTATCCCTGTCACCGCAGCAAACGAGAGATGGGTGCCCACCGCTCTCCATTGTGCCGGGTCGAGGCACAGAATGAGAAGAGCACTGATGACCAGGCTGCGCATCATCCAATGGGTGTGACCCCTGAGGCGACATCCCATCGCCATGATCAGCATCAGGAAGGAGCGTTGAACGGATGGTGTCCATCCTGCAAGGGTAGCGTAGAAGAGACTGCCCAAGGAAACGAGCAGGGAGAGGAGAATCTGTTGTGTTGGGGCAGGGAGCGCCAGGCGTCGAACCATGCTGCCTGCAATCAACCAGGAAAAGAGCACGACGCACCCGAAATGAAGTCCGGATACGGCCAGCAGATGCATCAAACCTGCATGCCGGAAGCTGTCCACAACCTGTGGAGTCAGGAGACGGCGATCTCCAAGCAGCATGGCGCCCGCGAGCGCGCGCACGGAAGGCGTATCGAAAAGGCCATCAATGCGATGCAGGACCCATGCATGCACGGGGTCCAGGGAAAAGGTGCCGCGAAGTACGTCCTGAAGGGGTAGCGCGGGTTCCGCATGCCGGTGATGAATGCGTATCCGATTTACATCAAGGACCCCGTTCAAACCGTTCGCCACCATCCAGGACACGCCATCAAAGGCACCTGGATTGCGGGCAGCCTGGGCTGGCAAGGCCGTACCCAGAACCTGAAGGATATCCCCGTGATGCACTCGTTCGAGGACCAAAGAGGCGGGTAGCCGTAACTGCATCAAGCCATGATCCGATGCCACAGTGACCTTCATCGGGTCATGTCCCAGAACCTTTCCTTCGACCAGAAGACGATTGGATGGCTCCTCCCAATGGATCTGATGGGCCATCCACTGCCGGGTCGGGGCATCCACCATCAGGCCGACGGTAACCGATATTCCCATCATCAGGACATGGATACCTTTCGTCTGAAACTTTACTACTCGTATCCATCGCAGCATGGAAAAGGCGATCAGCGTAGCCGAAAGGCAGGCGGCAAGCAGCCAGATCCAGTTGGTTGCAAGCCCACTCTCTCCGGTCGATTCGAGGTACCTGCCCCCGACGTAGCCGAGAGCCATTCCGAATGCGACACGATACAGATCATCCCATGCTCGCTTTTGACCCCTTCTCTCCTCCATTCCACATAGCGCAGCTGATTACCCGGGTGGACTGATTCGCGATCGTCCCTATCCCGATCTACTGACACGTGTAAGCGGTGCGAGCAACCCTATGCGTACACGTGCTGCGCCCTGGGGTATGGTTTTTCAGAAGCCTCTGAGTTGATCACAAATCCATCATTGGGCGGCCGCTACGAATTGTATTCATTTCCGGGAGAACCTATCCTTTCCATGAAAGGACGGACGGCGGACTCTTACCCATCGTCCCTTGATGTTTCTTGACAGATTGTCATTGCGAGGGCAGTACACGAGATGAGTAGCAGACGAGAAGCACGGGAACGTGCCATGCAGGCCTTGTACGCCTTTACCATCGGAGGCGATGACGCCCAGCATGTGATCGATACGATCATAAATGAACAGCTGGGTGATGACAAGACGGCGAAGCAATTCGCCCAGAAGCTGTTCTTGATAACCATGGATACGGCCGATGAAGCCGACCGTCTCGTCGAGCGTCACGCCCAGAACTGGGACCTCGAGCGGATTGCATGGATCGATCGACTCCTGTTGCGGATGGCCATCAGTGAACTACTGCATTTCGGGGATATTCCGCCCAAGGTATCCATCAATGAAGCCATTGAAGTAGCTAAACGCTACAGCACCGTCAAGAGCGGGAAGTTCATCAATGGCATTCTTGATGCTGTCCTGCTCGATTTGCACAAGGAGGGTCGTCTCAAGAAAAGCGGGCGTGGACTCGTCGGTATGGAGAGCTTGTTGAGCAAGGCCTCCTCCTCATCGGAATCATCATCCTGACCATGACACGTCCGTCCTCTGACCATGCTGTGTCCGTAGGTGCGCCGGAAAAGCGGCCAGTTTTCGAGAGAATGATATGAGCATCATTGCCATCGGCGACATCCATGGATGTGCCCTTACCCTGGATTTACTTCTGAAGACTGTGGCGCCCAGACCTCAGGATACGCTGGTATTCGTGGGCGACTACATTGACCGGGGGCCGGATTCAAAAGGAGTGATCGATCGCCTGATACGACTCGAAAAAAAGCAGGATTGCATATTCCTGCGGGGAAACCACGAAGATCTTTTTCTTGGCTATGTGGACCGCGGTGAATACGATCTATGGGCCATCAATGGGGGTGTACAGGCCTTGGCCAGTTATGGTCTTCACGGCAAGGGACAGTCGCTACCGGAGAGACATGTGGCATTCGTACGAAGGACGAAACTCTACTACGAGACGCCGGATTACTTATTCGTACATGCCGGTATCCGCCCCGACAGGACAGTAGCCGAGAAC
>JAFMNH010000021.1 GCA_017859335.1 Rhodothermales bacterium
GTGGGCGCTTGATGCGCCGAAACGCACACTGCGGAAAATGCCCGCCAGGAAGGTTACCATGTTATCCCGTAGATCGCCCGATTCTTCTCCTTCCTCGATCAGTTTGGACACCATGTAGAGGCCCAGGATGTCGGCCTTGCCTTCTTCGAGCGCCGAGGCGTGCTCCTTGAGCGCGCCGCGCACGGTACCCGATCCGTCGAGCGTGTTCTTGATGCCCAGTCCGTGCGCCACTTCGTGGAACATGGTGTTGCCGAAAAAGGCATCGAAGGTCACGTGCTCGCGCTGGTCCTCGGCAATCAGCACCTCGGCAATCGGCACCAGGATCTTGTCGAACTTGGCCTGCATTGCGTTCTTGAGCTGCAGCCGGCGCGTGCCCTTGGCCAGCTGCACCCGCTCGTCGTTGGGCAGGTTGATGGCGATGGTCTTGGAGCCAGCGTTCGTATCTCCGGCGTAGTAGATGGCGTCGTAGGCATTCAGGTCGGAATCCGTGCCCGGCGTTTCCTGCTTGTACTCTGGCGGTACGGGAAGCCCCTCCTGCAGCATAGGCAAAAGCTGAGCGTAACGGGAGAGACGCTCGCTCCAGGACATATCCTTGACCAGCACGAAGGCTTCGGCGGCTGCCTTGTACCCGAAAAGTGCATCCTCATAGGTCTCGATGGGACCAACCACGATTTCAATGCGGTTGTCCTTCATGTCCATCCAGGCCATGTCGCTCTCGTAATACTCCCCGGTGACAAGGGCTTCAGCGCGCAGCGTCAAGTAGTTCTTGAGGCCGGGATCATCGGCATACTCGGCAGCGGCCAGCAATTCTGCCGACGCCGTCTGCATTTCTTCGGCGAAGGCCTCGTGGTAGGGAATGGCCGTCAGCGTTTCATCCGCATCGCGAACCACCATGGTGTAGAGCTCGGCCAGAGCGGGGTCCGCGGCGGATGCCGCCTCGAACTCGGCGCGCGTCATGTCCCGAGGGTAGAGATTGGCACCTTCGGGCTTGTCTCCCACGCCATCCAGGAACGGGGCATTGCCGCCGATCCGATCCCAGGGACCGTAGTTGATCTGGGCATACTCCCGCAGCGCTGGATCTTCGATCGAGGCCAACAGCGCATCGCGATCCCCGTAGGCCTGCTTCCAGAATATGGCCTCCATCTGGTCGGCCGCAGCAAAAAGGTGCGGCAACATGCGGCACTCGTTCTCACTGAGGACACTCACATCCGTCATCAGTCGAAATGACGTGTACTGCGACAGCAGTTCGCGTCCGTACTCGCTGCCCTCGCTCATGTCGACATCGATTTGCTTCATGGAGCCCTCTTCGGAAAGGAATGCACCGCAATCGAAGGCGGTTGTTGCTTGGCCACAGCCATTGATCAGAGCGGTCGCGGCCAGGATGATGAGGAGTGTGGTAATGCGTTGCATGGAGCCCTCCGGTCGATGACCATGTCAGCGGGTGCGGGTAGCGTAGGTCCGGGGAAGCGATGCATCACCGAGTACGACGAAGTCGCCGAGACCGGTGTGCTCGTCCGGATCGAAAGTGGACGGGTCATCCACGCTCTGCACGGAAATGATCAGCATACGGGTGCCCGGGCGGTACTGGGACAGGTGCTCTGGCGTCCCCGTGCCGGCTTCTACATGGAAGCCGCCCACAAAGTGCGCGACTTTGGCACCGGGCCGACGGGTCATGTGATCGGCAATGGACCACGCCATGGTCGCATCCCAGAGCGATTGGGCGTCCAGCATGGAGCCGCCACCGTGCTGTGGCTGCGCAGCAGGCGCCGCGTGATCGGAGGACTCGTCGGGAGTGTCATGGTTCATCTTGGAGTGGTTCATCTTTCCATGATCCATCGGGCTATGATCCATGCCGTCCATGTCCCCGTCCATCATCTCGCACTCCCCACCTTCCTCCATCATGGCGCATGACTTCTCGCCATCGTGCTTCATACCGCTCATGTCGTGACCCTCGCCATGCTGCATGTCACCATGCTGCATGCCCTCGCCCATCTGATGACCCTCGCCTTCCTTCTTGGCTGCCATCTTTTCGGCTTTCATCTTCTCATACTCCTCGTCGGTCATGTCCGGGTGATGCTTTTCGCGCATGGCGGCGTGGTTCATTTCACCCTCGCCATGCTGCATCTCGCCGTGCCGCATCTCGCTGTGCCGCATGCCTTCATTCTCCGGCATGGGTTCAGCTGCAGCATGATCGCCCTCGGAAGATGCCTCGACGGCTGCCTGCATGGCTGCCATGGCATCGGCCATGACCTGATTCCATTGCGCCTCGTAGCGCTCTGAAGCAGCAGCATACGGCAGCGGTGCCAAGTAGCTAAGGGCTTGATCTGAGAGCGAAGCGAGGGCGGTCCGTCCATTGCGGGAGACCATATTGGCGTAGCGCCTCGGCGCGTTGGCCGCAATGACAGGGAGCCCATGGGCTTTGGCAAACTCAACCAGCGGGCGGTAATCCGTTTTGTAGTTCGACCATGGACTGCTGGCCTGCTGGAAATGGGTATCCGTGATCAGACCGGACAGGTATTCGTCCACGATGTACTGCACATCGCGCGAGAACATCTCGAGGCTGAGCGCCGCGGCGTGTCCATGCGTATCGAACCAGCCTTCAAGTACCTGCTGTTCGATGTGGTGGGAGACGGGGTCATTGTGCAGCTCGCCAACGAAAACGACCTCGACAGAGGCGAACGCGGCGCGCACCTCTGCCATCGTAGCCGGCGTGCCGTCACTGCGGTAGATGCGGTAGTCCGATTCGGTAACAGCATCGGCCGTCGCCAGCTGGCCGGCGGCCGGAGCTGCCACAACAGCAGACAGAAGGGCGCCCCAAAGGACGGTCCGGAATATTTTTTTCATGGGCTTGGGGTGGGGGGAGAGTAGATTGCTCAAGGTAACGATAACCCCCGCGCCATCCGAGCCCCGGACTAACGGCGGCGCTTGTGGCCGCCTCTCCGTGCCTTACCCCCGCGTTCTTCGCCCTGATCATCGTCATGGTGCTCGTCCGCGTTGGCCAACGCATCGTCTGCCTCCGGCTGAGAGACCTTATGCAGGGTCTCGTGGTAGAGCTCGTCCAGGAGCATGGCCAGAAGCTCGGGCTCCTGTTCGGAGAGCTCTTCCACCAGCGGCTTGAAGCGCTGCAGGCGCTCCTTCTCCATGCGTGACAGGTCACGGAAGCTGGACTCGAGAACCACGGTCAGGCGCTCAGTTACGCGCTCTTGAACATCTTTCTCGTTGGGGACGTCGTGCTGTGTCATGGGAATGGAGTAGCGCTGGGCCAGGGCCAGCAGGTTGCGTTGTTCTTCGATCGTGATCAGGGTGATGGCGGTACCGGTCTTGCCGGCGCGCGCCGTCCTCCCCGCCCGATGCACATAATATTCGGGATCCTGCGGAATATCGTACTGGATAACGTGGCTCAGGTCCGTAATGTCGATCCCGCGGGCCGCGACATCCGTGGCTACCAGAAAACGCAGGCGCCCGTCGCGGATCTTCTTCATCACCTTCTCGCGGGCCTTCTGGGAGAGATCTCCGGAAATGCTGTCGGCGTCGTAGCCGTAGTTCTGCAGGAAGGTCCCCAGGTACTCCACATCCCGCTTCGTATTGGCAAATATGATGGCTGACTCGGGATTTTCCATCTCGATCAGGCGCACCAGGATGCGGTCCTTGGCCATGCGGTCCACACGGTAATACCGGTGCTCGATGGCATCCACGCTCACATTCCCGCTGCTCAGGGACAGGAAACCCGGATCGTTCAGGAATTTCTTGGACAGATACCGGACGCGCTTGGGCATCGTGGCACTGAACATGCAGGACTGCCGGTCACGCGGCAAGTAGCGCTCCAGCTTCAGCATATCCGGGTAGAATCCCATCGACAGCATTTCGTCGGCCTCGTCGAAGACCAGCATCTTGAGGTCATCGAGGATCATGCGCCCCTGCTGGATATGATCCAGGATCCTGCCCGGCGTACCAATGATGACCTGAGCACCGTTTTTCAGTGCGCGGATCTGGGGCTCGTACTTGACCCCTCCATAGATGACCACGCTCGAGAAGGGGTGATCGCCACGCAGGCGATCAAACTCCTCGTGGATCTGCTTGGCCAGCTCACGCGTGGGCGAGAGGACGAGGGCCTGCGCCGCCTTCAGGTCCGGGTCGAGCAGATTGAAAAGCGGCAACAGGAAGCCGCCTGTTTTTCCCGAACCCGTCCGCGACTGCACGATCATGTCCCGACCGTCAAGCAGATACGGTACCGCCTTCTCCTGGACAGGCATGAGCTTCGACCAGCCGATCGATTGCACGGCATCGCGCAAGGTATCCGGCAGGGAGGCAACCGTGGCCGCCGGAAGCGGCGGATCAGGTTCGGTGAATGACGACTTGGTCTGGGCTTCGGCGCGCTCGGCCTGTGCCCTTGAGGTCAGATCAATTCCGGTGATATAGCTCCGTTTGGGGCCTTCAGACATACAATGTGGGTTGAACAGATGAAAAGGCTGGCCTACATGGCCAATCCGCCATCAACATGGAGGACATGCCCGGTAATATACGAGGCTTCGTCGGAGGCAAGGAAGAGGACCGCTGCGGCGACATCATCCGGAGTGGCCGGACGACCCGCGGGCACCGATCCCAGCATGGCTTCACGGGCGGCATCGGACAGGGCGCTGGTCATGTCGGTTTCGACGTATCCCGGCGCCACCACATTGACGGTCACACCGCGTGCACCGAGCTCCTTGGCCAGGCTCTTGGAAAAGCCGATGACACCGGCTTTGGATGCGGCGTAGTTGGTCTGACCCGCATTGCCCATCACCCCGACGACGGAGGAGAGGTTTACGATGCGACCACTCCGCTGGCGCATCATCTGACGATAGGCGGCTTTGGAGTAGTTGAAAACGCTCTTGAGATTGGTCCCGACGACGGCGTCAAAGTCCTCTTCGCTCATGCGCAGCATCAGGTTGTCACGCGTCACACCGGCGTTGTTGACGATGACATCAATCGACCCCCATTCGGAGATGACCTCGTTCACAGCCGTCTCTGCAGAAGAGAAATCAGCCGCATCCGCCTGGAATGCCTTGGCCTTGTATCCCGCTGCTTCCAGCTCGCTCACCAGCGCATCGGCCTCTTCAGACGAGCTGCGATAGGTGAAGGCTACGTTGGCGCCTTCCGAGGCAAAGCGCTCCACGATGGCCCGGCCGATACCGCGGGTGCCACCGGTTACGAGGACATTTTTGTCTGCAAATCGAGTACTCATGATGCGTAAAGGGCAAGCGTAGGTAGATGGTGGTCAGGCGACCTCAAGATCGGCCATGGAAGAAAAAGAAAGCGTCTCAACGTTACGACCCAAGGTGCGTTTGACCAGACCCGAAAGCACCTTTCCGGCGCCCACTTCGACAAACGTGGTGGCCCCGTCGCGCTGCATGGCTGTCAGCGCCTGAGCCCACCGAACCGGAGAGGTCAACTGATCGACCAGCCGCTCGCGGATTTCATCGGGATCGGTTGTGGGTTCGGCGGTCACGTTCAGGTAGACCGGGCAGGACGGCGTGCGGATATCGAGCGCGGCCAGACCTTCTGCCAGTCCCTCCCGCGCAAAATCCATGAGCGGCGAATGGAAGGCGCCCGAAACGGGCAGCTTCAGCGCCCGTCGGGCGCCGCGTTCCGAGGCCAGGGCCACCGCGCGGTCCACCGCTTCGACATCCCCTGAAATGACAATCTGTCCGGGCGAATTGAAGTTGGCTGGCTGCACGATCCCTTCGCCGCTGGCGTCCTTGCAGACAGCCTCCACGTCAGTGTCGTCCATGCCAAGGACAGCGGCCATCGCACCGGGACGAATATCACCAGCCCCAGCCATCAGTTCACCCCGCAGGCGCACGATGCGCAGGCCTTCTTCAAACGAGATCGCTCCCGCGGCAGCCAGGGCGCTGTATTCTCCCAAGCTGTGTCCGGCCACCATCGCCGGGGTCGAAGCCCGGGATGGAAGGGCCGACATGACGGCCATGGAGTGCACGAAGAGGGCAGGTTGCGTGTTTTCCGTCCGGGTCAACCGCGCCTTGTCCGCATCGGCGTCTTCCTCATGTCCCGAGCCGAACATGATGTCGGTAATGTCGAAACCGAGTACCGTGTTGGCGCGCTCCAGGACGCTTCGTGCGGCGTCGTTCTCCTCAAACAGGTCCCGAGCCATTCCCACGAATTGGGAACCCTGACCCGGAAAAACAAAAGCAGTCATGGTATTCGTCGCTTCAGATTCGCTGGATAAACGATCTCGGGACAGGGTGGATTACGCTGAACCCGATCCGTCATAGGCCCATCGGACCCATGCTGCTCCCCATGTAAAACCGCCACCAAAGGCAGCAAGGACCAGATTGTCCCCCTTACGCAGTTGAGCCTCCCAATCGGCCAGACACAAGGGAATCGTAGCCGCCGTCGTGTTGCCGTAGCGCTCAATGTTGAGCATTACCTTGTCCATCGTGACTCCCATGCGCCGCGCCGTGGCGTCAATGATTCGCAGGTTGGCCTGATGAGGTACGAGGTAGCGAATGTCATCGCCACTGAGTCCGTTGCGTTCCACAATCTCGGCGGCCACATCGGCCATGCCCTTCACAGCCGCCTTGAAAACCGGCTGGCCCTCCTGATGCAGGAAATGTAGTCGTTTCTCGAGGGTCAGCGGCGAAGGGGGATGGAGACTACCCCCACCAAGCATGCACAGGGAAGACCACTGACTGCCGTCTGCGTGTTCGATCGAGTCCATGATGCCGTTGTCGTCATCGCTGGGCTCGAGAAGCGCACACGCCGCGCCATCTCCGAAGAGTACGCAGGTTGTACGGTCGGTATAATCGACAATGGTGCTCATCTTGTCCGCTCCAATCACGAGCACCTTCTCGTGCTTGCCGGACTCGATGAAACGCACGCCTGTCGAGAGGGCAAACAAGAACCCAGAACACGCTGCCGAGACATCGTAGGCCCATGCGTTGACAGCGCCTATCTCGGCAGCCACGATGCAGGCTGTGGCCGGAAAAAACATGTCCGGCGTGACCGTAGCCACGATAACGAGATCGATTTCGGTCGGATCAAGGTTGCGCTTGGCCAGGAGTTCTTGCGCGGCCTGGGTGGCCATATACGAGGTGGCCTTGTCGGGATCCTTGAGTATGCGTCGCTCCCGGATGCCGGTCCGGGTCCGGATCCATTCGTCCGACGTGTCGACCAACTTTTCGAGGTCGGCATTGGTCAAGCGATCCTCGGGCAGATAGTGTCCGATGGCCGTGATGGCTGCGCGTCGTGTTTCCATGGGGTTCAGAGGATAAGGTCTGCAGATTGGCATCATGCGTCCTGCGCATGTCCACCACCCCACAAGACACGTTCAGGCGGCTCAGTCATGTGTATTCTGAACCGAGGCGGCAATCCGCTCAGACACCTTGTGCGAAATCATGGTGTCGGCCGCAAGGATCATGTTCTTGATGGCTGTAGCGTCGGATCCACCGTGTCCGATCAGGACAGAACCATCGACGCCGAGCAGCGGCATACCACCAAACTCTTTGTAATCGAATCGGGCGCGCACACCACCGAGCGCTTTGGCCACAATGGCCTGCTCTTCGGCGGGCATACCAAGGCGCATCATTTCGGCGCCAATCATCTTGGGAAGAATGCTCGCGACGCTCTCGCCGAATTTGAGCAGGATGTTTCCAGCAAAGCCATCACAGACGACAACGTCGGCTGCATGGGCCATTACGTCCCTTCCTTCGATATTGCCAACGAAAGAAAGACCGTCAGCCTGGTGGAGCGCCTGGTAAGCCTCCTTGGCCAACTCGTTTCCCTTCCCGGGTTCCTCACCAACGTTGAGCAGCCCCACCCTGGCCTCGGACATGCCCAGCACCTCGCGGGCATAGACGGCCCCCATCCGCGCAAATTGGACCAGGTGCTCGGCTTTGCAATCGACGTTCGTGCCTACATCGAGCAGAATACACGTGCCCTTGAGCGTCGGAAAGTATCCGATCACGCTGGGGCGAGCAATGCCGGGGAGTCTTCCAAGAATGAAGAGGGCTCCAGCCATGACAGCTCCCGTGTTGCCAGCCGATACAAAGCCTTGGGCCTTGCCCGCTTTGCACAGGCCCAGGCCGACGTGGATGGAGGAGGCTTTCTTTGTCTTGATGGCCGTGCCGGGCGACTCGTGCATTCCGATAACATCGGGCGCATCAATAACCGTAATGCGCTGCTGCAGGGACCTGTCGAGACGCTCGACATGCGGACGAACGGTATCCTCAGGACCTGTCAGCAGGAGCGCAACGTCCCGATCCTCGGCACAAAGGGCCAGTGCGGCTCCCTCGACGACTACCTCCGGGGCGTCGTCGCCTCCCATGGCATCCACTGCAATTCGGGTAGGCATGACAGAGTTGGGCTGCATTCGCGGGGACGGCATCGTCGGGGCATTACGCGCCGACGGGCGAAGATAGGGCCAGCAGGTGAAATCGGTTGATCGGGCTTGGTGACGCGTGCATCACAAAGCAGAGCGCGATTACGCGGGGTACTGACCCCTTGGGTCAACCGGCGCTTTCGCGGTCTACCACAGCACGACCACGGTAGTGGCCGCACGTCGGGCAGGCCCGGTGCATCAGCTTCGTTTCGCTGCAGTTCGGGCACTCCATGGTCGTCGGTGCGCTCAGGCGGTTGTAGTATACCGAGCGACGCTGCCGGGTGCGTGCCTTCGAATGTTTTCGTTTCGGGTTAGCCATGGTGCTACCTGTTACGTCTGCGAGTTGGTTACTCGGGGGTGGATGTCTCGGAAGACTCGTCCGAAGCAGAACGGAGCTTTTCGAGGCCCTTCCATCGCGGATCGATATCCGTTTCGGAAGTGTCCCCGAACGTGGTGGGGATGTCCGTTTCTTCGGCGCCGGGTGCGATCTTGCGAACAGGCACAGCCAGCATGAGAGTATCCCTAACTATGTTGGTCAGGTCGATCTCATCCGAATCGCTTGGTAGCGGCTGGATGTCGTCGTCCTCTGCATCGTCATCCATCATGGCCTCAGGCATGAAGCACACCGTGTACGTCCCGTCAACGGCCTGGTCGAACGGCTCAAGCGTACGGTCGCACGTCAGGTGGGCAACGGCCTGCGCACGGACGCTGACAACGATCTGATCGCCGTCCACGGTAACCTGAGCCTGAACGTGGACATCATCCATCCCGGGATCTTCCAAGCCAAGCTCGGCGGACGATGGAGAGAACTCCAGCGCCTGGAATCCTTCCTTGAGGGATCTGATGTCGATCGGGATCATGGTGGCGTCCGTGTGATGGGATCAGGCAGACGTCGCGTCCTGTTGCCGATGAATATTCGGATACAGACCGACGAAGATACGTCAGCGAGCGTGCGGGACGCAACGAGACAGCCCCGGGTAAGATGCCGAAAAGCGTGTGAAGGCTGCTCATCGAAAAGCAGGAAAAAGCGGCTTGCGAGAGCCCCCATCGGGGCCTTACTCATTGGCAATACGCGAGGGTTTGAAGCAGCCCATGGTGCGAAGCGCGACCCATCTCACAGTCGTGGATAAGGTGTGCATTTCTTTCAAGTCGCCTGACGCACGAATCCCTTGCGGCTTTCGTGGGTCAGATTCAAGGCGAATCCGTACATTACTATGTGGCTGTGATGTGCGGCAAAATCCGTGTATGGATCGATTTTTCATGGATACGCTCCGCGCGGAAACTGCTCACACAGCCTCTCCTGAAGGTCGCAAGCCGGAGGGAGATGGGAATCGCCGGCCCGATGCGCTTGTGAAAAACGCTTTCGTAACCCGTTTTTTGTAGCCGCCCGACGCTGTAGCGAGACCCGCTGTACATAGCCTCAACTCACGGAGGTCGCAGCCAGGTCGGCAGGTGCACGGCCCCACAGCGAATCTGCCGGCCTTCTCCCTACCTGTAGGTGCCTGAATCGGGGTGCCCTGCGCGAACACCATGAGCAAGACAGCTGAATCGGTCTGGAAGGAGTGTCTTGAAATCATCCAAGACAACGTAAGCCGACAAAGCTTTCGGACATGGTTCTCGCCGCTCAAGGCCTTGCGTCTCGAAGAAGAGGATGGCGTTGTAAAGTTGACCGTCCAGCTGCCGAGCCGTTTTTATTTCGAGTGGCTCGAGGAGCATTATTTCGGGCTCCTGCGCAAGACGATCACCAATGTGCTCGGACCAGAAGGTCGTCTGTTCTACGATGTGGTCATTGAACAGGATGACAAGGAGACCGGTTTTGATGGTACCAGGATGAAGCTACCCGCGCGGCAGCCGGCCAATGAGCCGCAACCGCTTCCTGCGTCGGGCCGAGAATCAGGCGAGTCGCGGTCGCTGCCCGGTGGAATTCCAGGCTTCGGTGCCGCTCGCCGCAGCGGCCCTGGATTCACGCCCTCCAGCCCTGGCGCGTCCCATGGTGGGATTTCAAATCCGTTCGTCATACCAGGGATACAGAAGCTTCAGGTGGATTCCCACCTGAACCCGAATTATACCTTTGACCGGTTCATCGAAGGGGACTGCAACCGTCTGGCCCGCTCCGCCTCGCTGGCCATTTCCCAGCAGCCGGGTGGCACCAGCTTCAACCCCTTCCTCCTCTACGGTGGGGTGGGGTTGGGCAAAACCCATCTGATCCAGTCGATCGGAAACTATCTCAAAGCCAACCGGCCGGATGCCACGATCCTGTACGTTTCGAGCGAGCGCTTCACGAACGAATTCGTTCAGGCCATCCAGAACAACCGGGTAAGCGACTTTTCGCTCTTCTACCGCCAGATTGATCTTCTCGTCATTGACGATGTGCAATTCTTCAGCGGCAAGGAAAAGACGCAAGAGGAGTTCTTCCACATCTTCAATGCCCTGCATCAGAGCGGAAAGCAAATCGTTTTGTCGGCCGACCGACCGCCGAGGGATATAAAGGGCATTGAGGAGCGGCTCCTTTCCCGATTCCAGTGGGGACTGGCTGCCGACCTGCAGCCACCTGATTTCGAAACTCGCATGGCCATCCTCAGGCGAAAGGCTGTGGAGGATGGCATCGAGATCTCCGATGACATCTTTGAATTCATCGCCCACAACATCAAGTCCAACATCCGAGAGCTGGAGGGTGCCTTGATACGTCTCCTGGCGCACGGCACGCTGCACCAGCGCGACATTGACCTATCCCTGGCCAAGGACGTCCTGCGAGACCTGATCACGGATACGCGGGTGACGCTTTCCATCGAGCAGATCCAGCGTCTCGTTTGTGAGTATTTCGGCATTGGGGAAGATCTCGTACGCGCCAAAACCCGTAAGCGCGAGGTGGTTCAGGCGCGACAGGTGGCCATGTACTTTTGCAAGCGACTTACGCAGCACTCCCTCAAAACGATCGGATTGCACTTCGGAGGCAGGGATCACTCTACGGTGATCCACGCCAATATGAGTGTCGAAAATCAGATGGAGACCGATTCCAAGTTTGCTGAAATCATTGACGAGATCGCCAACAAGATCGACCTCAGAAGCCGTTAAATTGCCCCGGAGCGGTGGCAATCGGTGCCGCCCCTTTGGTATCTTCGAGCATTCCTTAAACCGTCGGTAATGATCATGAAATTCGCCGCTTCGAGCGCTGAACTTCTCAAGGCGCTCCAAACTGTTTCGGGTGCCGTCCCAACCAAGAGCACACTCCCCATCCTGGAATGCATCCTATTCGAGGAGGACGGGGGTACGCTGCGGCTCAGCGCTACCGACCTGGAGATTTCCATCGTACAGAAGATGGATGTCGGTGTCGAGGTGGAAGGCCCCTCGCGCGTTGCCGTGCCTGCCAAGCGCCTTGTCGATACGCTCCGGGCGCTGCCCAACGTACCCGTGCGCTTCTCAGCCGATGGCGAATTCAATGTCGCGCTCGATACGGACAAGGGACATTACAAAATGGTCGGTCATGACGGTGCCGATTACCCGGCACTTCCTGAGCTGAATGATGCCGTCTCCGTGCAGACGGAAGGCGCCCTCCTCAAGCGGGCCATCACGAAAACGAGTTTTGCCGTAAGCCGGGATGCGCTCCGTCCGGCCATGATGGGGATCTACTTCCAGATCGGTCGCGAGTCGGGCAAAGCCGTTGCCACCGACGGGCACCGGCTCGTGAAACTGCAGCTTGACCACCTGGGAGCCTCCGAGGACATGGATTTCATTGTGCCTGAAAAGGCAGTATCCCTCGCGGCCAAAGTGGCCACAGATGACGAGTGCACACTCACGGTAGACTCGGGATACGCTGGCTTCGACTTCGGGTCCTCGCGCGTACTGGCACGGCTGATTGACGAGCCCTACCCGAACTACCAAGCCGTTATTCCTGTCGACAACGACAAGAAGATGACGGCGAACAAGGACACCATGCTGGCAGCCGTAAAGCGTGTGGCCCTTTACTCGTCGACCATGACGAATCAGATCCGCCTGTCCGTGGAAAGTGACAAGGTGGTTATTTCAGCTGAGGATCTTGAGCGCGCCAGCGCCGCCAATGAGACCGTTTCGTGCGATTACGATGGCGAAGCCCTGGTAATCGGCTTCAACGCCACCTATCTGACGGAAGTGCTCTCCAATATCGACTCGGACGATGTCCTCTTTGAGTTCTCGTCCCCCAACCGGGCGGGTGTCGTGACACCCGTCAGTCAAAAGGAGGGTGAAACCATGATGATGCTCATCATGCCCGTGATGCTGAACACGTACGCCTAACGATCGGTCGATGCCAGCCCGCGCGACGGGCGCTTCGGATGCAGCAGGTCTTCGATTTCTGCGCGCAGGCGGTACATGGCTGCCGAGCCGGGCTCAAGGGCTGACGCATGGCGATGCAACGCGTCAATCATTTCAGCAGCTTCCTCAAGTCCGGAAAGTTCATACCCTGTGTGAAATCCCAGGATCGACGTGCGCGCCTGGGCGATCCGATCGAGTACCATACGGGCCGTTGGTCCGCGCTCTTCCCACGTCAGCTGGGACGCACCCCGTGTGGTTTTACCCAGATTCCCGAGGAAAAGCGACTCTGATGCCGCGACGTCCGCAACAGCCCTCGACAGCGGATCGGCATCGTGGGAGGCCACCATCAGTACACAGAGCACTACGGCACACGTCAACATGAGTGGTCGCCGTACGGCCATGCGGGAGGCGCGATATGCATTACGCAATCGGCGGCGCTCAGGAAGGCGTCGATTGGCCTGTGTTGGTTTACGCAGCTGAACAGGCAGGTCAGAAAGTTGGTGCCCCGTCAACCGCTCGAAGTGAGCCTCCGTGTGCTGTGTGGTGGCCGTCAACTCCAACAGGCGCTCCTGGCAGTCCCGTGCGTCTTGGGTGCGGTCGGGATCATGTGCCAAACGGCGCTCGAATCGCTCCATTGCCGAGCGCAAACTCGCAGGCAATGCCGCACTATTATATCGTAACAGGATCCTGAGGGGCATGAGGTGGGCATCAGCCTGGGGATCGGCAAAAGAGCGGGCGAGGCGCAGCAGGCGAATCAAGGCTGTCAAGGGCGCACCGCGCCGCGCGTCGCGCATCCAGCGCGCAGCCCAGACCGTCTGCAGATGCCTTATCCAACGAACAAGAGGTAGGGACATGGGAGCGTGCCGTGTAGACCAACGCTTGGAGTGAGCATCGTTGAAATGCAGTGCATTACAGGATAGACACACCCATGGGCGTATCGTAACCTGGTTATCGGTACATGTATTCTGCCCACGCCTTCAGACCCTTGTCCCGACGGAAGCGCGTGCAGATTTTATGGACGTAGGCGCGCACGGTTGCAGGTCGCTTTCCCACGATGCGGGCTATTTCCTCGTTGGAAAGATTCTCGACAAACCGCATCCGCGCCGTTGCCTGAAGGAACGGCGGCAGCTGCACGATGGCGTGAAACAGGGAAGCATGAAGGGCGGCGGCATTGACATCCACATCGTCCATTTTCACGGGCTCCTCGGCCACGTCGTGCTGCGACTTGAGCGCAACGACCTGCTTGCGCCGGGCAACAAAGTTGATGAAGGTGTTCCTGCACACCACGCTGACCCATTGTGCATAGCGGTCATGCTGTTTGATGGCGTGACGGGAGCGTTCCACCTTGCGATACGTGCGCTCGACCAGATGGTCCAGTTCACTGGCCCGAAAGCGGGTCTGCTTGATGAACTTGATCAGGAAATATCGCCGTACGTAACAGTAGGTCCACAAATCGACAAGACGCTTGTCTTCGACGCGATCTGCATGCATATAGGCGGCAAACGTCTCGTTGACGCGATGGGACTCGTCGATGGCAAAAGGCAGGCGCGCAGCCACCGACTCGAGTGATGTGAGTTCGTTCTGGTATGACATGAGCAGGTTGAGGCCTGATGAATCGAATCCACGGATTTTTCCGTGGCTGCTCATGTGTCAAAACGTAGCCGAGCAACGGTTCACGCCACGTTCGCTTCACGCTGTGGATAACTTCCAGTGTGCGATGCGACGGACTGGTATTCCGGTGGTCCTCGGCATCATTCATGTCTGTGACTGAGGCGCATAAAAAAAGCCCCGGCGAGCAAGGTGCTCGCCGGGGCTTTCGTCCCAGTCAAACAGTCAAACAGGTATCACAAATTGTCACAAACAGACTGATTGTCCTGTATCCGATAACGCAAGGTGACCAGATCGCCATCCCTCGAGCCAGCGATCAACGTGATATCCCCGCCCGGATCCGTGTTCTCATTGATCGGGAATGACCGGGTCTCGGTCGTAGGCTGTCCGTTGTCGAGGAACGAGCCGCGGAAGTCATAGAGCGCGTTGTACTCCAAGCCACGGATGAGTGTGTTGCCGCCCTCGAGAGAAACGCCTGACCAAACCTGACCTCCTGATTTTCTGATCTGGAACGGGTAGGATGGGTTGATGATCGTCGTTCCACCGCCATCAGCCGGGCATTCGACAGCCACGGTCAGATCCACATCCACAAGATCTGCCACCGGAGGGAACGTGAGTGCAATGGGAAGGACCTGCCCACACACGGGACCCGATGCGAAACCCGTTCCGATCACAGCGCCATCGTAGAGGACCTCTACATCAATGTCCGATACGAACTGGGGGAAGTTGTAGAACTGATGCGATGTGTCACGGCCATTGACATAGACCTGCTGGGACCATCCACCCCCCCTCCTGGAGGCTCTGAGCAGGAGGGTGCGCTGCAAGTCATTGCCTGCAAGCTCAATCTGGAAGGGAGTCCGGTAGGAGCAGTTCTGGGCTCCGTACTGGAACCAGTCGAGGTTGAACCACGAGAAGTGGGGCGTTTCGAACTCCACGAACAGTTCGGTACCCACCTCGGTGCGGCCTTTGCCCGCAGAGGACTCGAACGTGACCGTGCCCTCCTGCACCCACTCTCCCGAGGCAGGCTCGAGGCTCCACAGCGGAATCGTGTCACCGGCCTGTACCTGGTTTCCGGTTTCCGGATTGATGGTGTTGGCTGGCACCGGCATCACTACCGTGGCGCTGTTCGACAGGTTGGCAGCCTGGTTTCCATTCTGATCCGTGATGTTGATCGAGACGAAACCACCGGATACGAACCCGCCCGTTTGTTGTCCCTGTCCCTGCGTTTGCGCGGACACATTCGTCAGACCGCCCGGAAACGCGGTCAGCGAGGAGGGATCCTGGTTGTTGAAATACGTCACTTGCGTCTGCAGGCTACCCTGCAGGGGAGTACCGGAGGCCGTCGTCAGCTGCGTGGCCGCAGGCAGGGCAACAGAAGCCGCGCCGCCTGTAGTGGCATCAGGCTGCGTAGCAACCTGGATGGGTTGGGAGGTCACGCCACCCGTGGCCGTGCCCGTCTGCTGGGATTGCGAGACTACGCCTGTCGGCGGGGCGGATTTCGCCACCATCAGGACAGACACCTGATAGTCGCCGGTATTGTCCGTAACCACCTTTTGAAGGGTCGCCTCGTATCCCGCGGCTTCAACGTAGACGGAGAACTGGACCAGCGACTCGCCCGAGGGAACGCGGTCATCCGAGAGACCCACCGTGAAAAAGCCGTCACCGACCTCCAGCTCCTCCACGTTGTCGAAGAAGATCGGATCGATGATTGAGGCGGCATCGCTTCCCGAGAAGACGACGCGGGCCGAACTCGTAAGGTCTTCTCCCGTGGCAGCGTCCTGCAACTGGAAGGAATAGGTTGTCGCCACGCCAGGAATGTCCAAGGCTACCGCAATCTTGTCCTCAAGCGTGTCGAACCCGGAAAGGTCACAACTGGAGAAGAGGAGGCCGAAGACGAGCAGCGACGCGGCGGCAAACGATCGGTTGGAAATCATGCTTCGTTTCATGATGTGATGCGAAAAAGGTGCGTTTGAAGCAGTTTATGTCGACTCTTGGTAATCACTGCCACGTACTGGTGCCGTGGCGCCATCAGGAGGCCCAACTCACGGGTTCACAGCCGCACGGACAGGCCGAGCGAGAGGACGGGGAAAATCTCAATGCCATCCAGCGCCTCCTGGATGGTTTCCTGGTTCTCCGTTGCCGTAGGAGCAATCATGCCCGTACCGGTCATCGTAAGCTCGGGCGGCCCACTGAGCAGCACACCGGCATCGAACAACAAACCGATACGCCCCCCTCGGGCGGGGTTACCGAATCCGATTCCGACGTAGGGCTGTATGCTGGAGCCATAGCCCAATTCAGCGGTCAACGAGCCAATCTGTTGCGTCGTGAATGTTCTCGACTGGACCGAGTACGAATCCGTGGGAGATCCCGTCGTGGAGATGCTGCTGTTGTTGTATGTAGCGCCTGCCGTCAGTCGGATGCCGTTGCGGAATGGAAAGAGGTCCGCAAGGAGGCTGGCCGTCATGAGCGACGCATCCCCGGTAAAGGCAACGTCCACATTCTCATCCTCTATCGTTGCCTCGGGCAGCGCAATGGAGAAGGAAGTCCCCCCTGCACGAACGTTCAGGAAGCTTGTCAGAGCCAGGGAAAGATCCGCGCCAACCCCTTGGCTGCCAACCCGGACGCCAATGCCGAGCTTTTGTGAGTATGCCGGGCTGAGCGACATGGAAACAGCAATGAATAGGGCGATCAGGTGTTTCATCTTGACTTCGATGCGCATGGATTCGACGCGCTCTTGGGGAGCACTAATTCTTGCTAATATACTAATTCTTGCTAATATAAGGTGTTGACGCGCGAGCAACCATTCCTACCCTCCGAATTCACCCTCTGCAAACCAAAAAAAGCAGGCGGTATTGGCCGGGTGCCAGCTCATGATGGGGCGGTTGTGGGTATGTCGCCTGCACCGTGCAAGATGAATGTGTAAGATGAGTATGCAAGATGACCTGTGACCAGGGAAATAGCCCACCCGGAAAGCCTATCGTATTTCAAGATTGGCGGAAGAATGCGCATTCCGTGGTGCGCAAGGCCGCGATGGGACACAAAATCCGCCTTGACGCGTGTCAGAAGGCCTTTTGGGACCACCGGTAATTGACCAGTGCTCAAAAAGGTCGTATTTTGGCGTTCTGCGTCATTATTTCCGGCGCCCCACCGATGGCACAGCGCCCTCATGCCGGAGTTGAAAAACCGAGAGCCTCGCGCCCTCAAAACGCTTCCCGAGTCCCGATGGACATCAACAGTTTCAAGACAGTCAGCGCCAAGGCCAGCGACGTTGAGCGCGCCTGGCACGTGGTCGACGCCGAGAACATGGTCGTCGGTCGCCTTGCATCCCAGGTCGCCAGCATTCTGCGTGGCAAGCACAAACCGAATTTCACCCCGCATGTCGACTGTGGTGATTTCGTTATCGTCATCAACGCTGACAAAGTGCGATTCACCGGTCAGAAAGAGACCGCAAAAGAGTACTTCCGCCACACCGGATATCCGGGTGGGGGTCGCGTCCGCACGCCGAAAGAGGTGCGCGAAAGCAAGCCGACCTTCATGGTGCAGAACGCTGTCAAGGGCATGCTCCCGAAAGGTGTGCTCGGCCGCGAGATGTTCCGCAAGCTGAAGGTCTATGCCGGCGGCGAACATCCGCACGGTGCACAACAGCCCCAGGCGCTCGAACTCTGATCGCGCTCTCCCCGAGTAACCGCAATAACCCTCTGTCATGGCAACAGCCCTTACACAGTTCAACGCAGTAGGACGCCGCAAGAATGCGGTCGCCCGCGTGTACCTGCGCCCGAACGGTTCCGGCAAGATCGTAGTCAACAAGCGTGACTACACCGAATACTTCCCGACCGTATGGCGCCAGACGGCCGTCACCTCTCCTTTCAAGGTCACCGAGACCGAAGGACAGTTCGACGTGGTCGTCAACGCACGTGGTGGCGGCATGACGGGTCAGGCCGAAGCCATCCGGCTCGGTATCTCCCGTGCGCTGGTATCCTTTGATGATGAGCTGAAGAAACCACTGCGCGATGCCGGCTTCATGACGCGCGACCCCCGTATGGTCGAGCGCAAGAAGTATGGCCAGCCCAAAGCCCGCAAGCGTTTCCAGTTCTCGAAGCGTTAATCGCCCTTTTCCGACCGCTTGGAGCCTCGGCCCCAAGCGGTCTTTTCATCACACATACATCCGGATACCTGCCGGGGTGATCGGGACATACGTCTTGATTTCGGTGGGTGCGTGAAGGATGTAGCGGATCAACCCGATCAAAACAATGAGCGAAAGCAAAGAGCAGTCGGCGCACCGCGCGTCGATCGAAGACCTGCTGAAGGCAGGCACCCACTTCGGCCACCTTACGAGCCGGTGGAATCCCAAGATGCGCAACCACATCTTCATGGAGCGCAATGGGATCCACATCATCAACCTGAACCACACGCAGGCCTATCTGGACGAGGCAGCGGAAGCCGCAGCCCTCTTCACGCGTCGTGGCAAGAAGATCCTCTTCACAGGCACCAAGAAGCAGGCGCGTGACATCATCCGCAAGCACGCCTCCGAGTGCGGCTCCCCGTACGTCGTCGAGCGCTGGCTGGGTGGCACGCTGACCAACTTCCAAACCATCCGCCGCTCCATCCGCCGCATGGAAGAGCTGGCCAAGATGGAAGAAGATGGCACCATGGAGCAGCTCAAGAAAAAAGAGCGCCTCATGAAAGCCCGTGAGCGCGAGAAGCTGGAGAAAACCCTGTCCGGTATCAAGGACATGGCCCGTGTTCCTGGCGCCCTGTTCATTGTGGACATCAATCGCGAGCACATTGCGGTCAAGGAAGCCCAGCGTCTCGGTATTCCGATCATTGCCATCGTGGACACCAACTGCGATCCGGATGTCGTCGATTTCCCGATTCCTGCCAACGACGACGCACTGAAGTCGATCGACCTGATCACGGGTGTCATTGCCGGCGCCGTGACGGAAGGCAAGAAAGAGCGCGAAATTGCTGAAGCCGCCCAGAAAGCGGAGAAGGAGAAGCGCGCCCAGGACACGAAGGAAACGGCCGAAAAAGACGCATAAGCGTCACCGGTAGCTCCGAAACTACCCTGTTTCCCCGGTTTCATGTTCAGATCAGCGAACTCCGGTTCCGCTGACGTCAATCAAAGAGAAACGATAGAAATGTCTATTTCTGCTGCTGATGTAAAGAAATTGCGCGAGGCCACCGGCGTCGGTATGATGGATTGCAAGAAAGCACTCCAGGAAGCGAACGGTGATTTCGACGCGGCCATTGACCTGCTGCGCACGAAAGGCCAGAAAGTGGCTGCCAAGCGTGCTGACCGCGACGCCAAGGAAGGCGTCGTTGCTACCGGTACGACTGCCGATGGCAAGACAGCCATCCTGGTCGAGGTCAACTGCGAGACCGATTTCGTGGCTCGCAACGAGGACTTCCAGGCCTTTGCCGAAGAACTGGCTGCATTGGTTCTGGCCGAGAAGCCAGCCGACCGCGATGCGTTCATGAGCGTGACGATGGCCAGTGGCCGCACGGTTGAGGATGCACTGACGGACATGACCGGCAAGATTGGCGAGAAGATTGACGTGCGCCGCACAGCCGTCATGACGTCCGACGCCGGCAAGGTCGTCTCCTACATCCACCCGGGCGCCCGCCTCGGCGTGCTGGTTGATGTTTCTGGTGATGGTGATCTCGAGAGCGCTGGCCGCGACGTGGCCATGCAGGTCGCCGCACTCAACCCGATCGGTACGAACCGCGACGACGTTCCGGCAGACGTACAGGAGAAGGAAATGGAGATTGCCCGCCAGGCCGCCATCGAAGAAGGCAAGCCCGAGCAGATCGTGGATCGTATTGCGACCGGCAAGCTCGAGCGCTACTTCAAGGACAACGTGCTTCTCGAGCAGCCTTTCGTCAAGGACTCGTCCATGACCGTCGGCGACATGCTGAAATCGGCCAAAGCCGACGTCAAGACGTTCGCTCGCTTCGCCCTCGGCGAATAAAACCGTGCGCTTTTGCAGGCGCTCAAAGGGCGGGGCTGCGGATGCAGCCCCGCCCTTTTCTTTTTTCAAGACTTTGGCCGGCCGATCGTTCGCCTTCAAATTGATATGCCGGGCGGCCAGCGTTAATTTGCTTCGATACGACG
Source organism: Rhodothermales bacterium (assembly GCA_017859335.1). Classification (GTDB taxonomy): domain Bacteria; phylum Bacteroidota; class Rhodothermia; order Rhodothermales; family UBA10348; genus JAAZVD01. Next base: position 20,388 of record JAFMNH010000021.1, read on the forward strand.
CGCCCGATCTTCCATCTCCGATCCTGTGACCGATCCTACCTCCAACGGACGAACCTTCAAACGCATCCTGCTCAAACTGAGCGGCGAATCCCTCATGGGCAACAAGGCGTTTGGGATTGATGAAGAGGTCTTGGGCGCGTACGCCGCTGAAATCCGCCAGATTACCGAACATGGTATCGAGCTGGCACTCGTCATCGGTGGTGGCAACATCTTTCGCGGTGTAAACAATGCCACGAAAGGTATGACCCGCTCCCACGCCGATTATATGGGTATGCTGGCCACCATGATCAACGCCATGGCACTCCAGGATGCCCTTGAGCAGGAGGGGGTGTACACACGGTTGCAATCGGCGCTGAACATGGATGAGGTCGCCGAGCCCTTCATTCGCCGACGCGCCATGCGTCATCTTGAAAAGGGTCGCGTCGTCATTTTCGGTGCAGGCACAGGCAACCCGTACTTCACCACCGACACGGCCGCTTCGCTGCGAGCTCTCGAAATCGAGGCCGATGTCATCCTGAAGGGAACGCGCGTGGACGGCGTCTACTCCGCAGACCCTGAAAAGGACCCTGATGCTGTTCGCTATGCCGAAATCCACGGTAATGACGTCATCGCTCGCGACCTGAAGGTAATGGACATGACCGCATTCACCTTGTGCCGGGAGTCGGACATGCCCATCATCATCTTCAACATGGATGAAGGAGGTAATCTTCTGCGTCTCGTGCGTGGTGAATCGGTGGGGACACTGGTTCACTGGAAGGACACCGATACCGATCCGATCCTTGCCTGAGGGTCGCCACCAACTTTTTCCGCCAACATGATACACGAAGACCTGCAACTCATTCTCGCAGAAGCCGAGGAGAACATGGACAAGAGCATTGAGCACTTGCGCCATGAGCTGATGTCCATCCGGGCTGGTCGCGCCACGCCGACCATGCTTGAAAATGTGAAAGTGGACTACTACGGCTCGATTACTCCGTTGAGTCAGATGGCCAGTATCAGTGCCCCACAGGCTGATCTGCTGGTCGTGCAGCCATGGGACACATCTGCCCTGGGTCAAATCGAGAAGGCCATCCAGGCCTCCAACCTGGGTCTTAATCCTTCCAACGATGGTGGGATGATTCGCCTTCCCGTTCCGCCGCTTTCGGAGGAACGTCGGCGGGAGCTTGTCAAGGTGGCGCGCAGTGTCGGGGAGGAGGCGAAAATCTCCATTCGCAACGTGCGCAGGCAAGCCAAGGACGACATCAAGAAAACGCAGGAATCAGAGAAGCTTCCAGAGGACATGCGCTACGAGGCCGAAGAGGAGCTGCAGGCCATGACGGACAAACACACCGAAAAGGTTAGCTCCCTTATGGACCACAAGGAAAAGGAAGTGATGGAGGTGTGATCGAAGGCAGGGGTGTAATCTGGCACGGCAGGCGCGGTCCGAAGATTCACCAAGCCTGCACGAGACCCCAGAAACAAGCCCTTGCCGCCGGCATTGGTGCCATTTTAACCGGAGAGGTGCCCGAGTGGCTGAAGGGGCTCGCCTGGAAAGCGAGTATGCGGGTTGACCCCGTATCGAGGGTTCGAATCCCTCCCTCTCCGCACGCGACGAGAACCCCGGCTGCCGACAGGCAGCTGGGGTTTTCGCTTTTGGACGGAAGGAAGCTTGCTTCCGGACGGCCAGAAGCAAAATCCCAGGGCCCGCGGAGCGGGCCGGGGTTCGTATCGCTAAGGAGTACCAGGGATGCACGCGAGCGGTAGCGAGCGTAATCCCGACCGAATGTAGGAGGGCGCGAGCACACCACCATTGGAATCCAGAGGCGGGGCGCATCGTCTTAGAGGGGTCACGTGCTCGCCTACCATCTTTTCCTGCGACGGGTTTGTTTCGTACGTTCCTCGGCCGCTCTCCCATGATCATCTCTTACGGCCCTTACCGCATGCCGCGTCAACTGCTTCTGCTTCTCCTGGCTATCCTGGTACTCGTTCCCAGCATTCGAGCGCAAACGTTCACGAATGAGTCCTATCGTCTACGTGGATTACCCGACCCGACGCTGGCCTTGGAAGATGTGGCCGTTGCGGACTACAACGCCGATGGGCGTGTGGATTTCTATCATGCTGGGCGCCTGTATCGGCAGGAAGAGGACGGGTCGTTTGAAAACGTCCTGTCGCAGGCTGGCATCCTGCTCGAAGGTAATTCCGTCATGGGTGGTCTTTTTGGCGATGCCAACCGGGACGGACTGCTTGACCTGTTGATTCGTGACGCCACGCCCGGCAGCCGCTTCTATCTCAACCGTGGTGGCGAGAAGTTTGACCTGGGCAACAGCGCGACAAACCTCATCTTCCAGAACCCGCCGGTGGGTGGTTTCTGGGCCGACGTCAATGACGATGGATACGTAGACCTCGTCGCAGGCAGTTCCAATGGCAACAACCCGGTATTCCTGGGTAATCAGTCAGGCAGCTTTACGAACGTAGGTGGCCTCATGCTGGCTGGTACCGAGCCGCTGACATGTGGGCTGGCCATGGCCGACTTTGACCACGACAACGATCCTGATTTTTATGCCGCCCGCTGCGGCGCAGGCAACGAACTGCTGGTAAACAATGCCAGCCGGGATCGCTTTGGCACCAGTTTCCGGGGTGCGGGAGTCGAGAGCAGAAACAATACGCAGGATGGGTATTGGTTCGACTACAACAACGATGGGTGGGAAGATCTGCTGGTGGTCAACCACAATGCGGAGTTCCTCTTTGCCTATAACGAGCTCTATCAGTTCGATGGGCAGAACTTCACGGATCGGGCTGAGGAAGCTGGTCTGCGCAGTTTCCCGACGCAGGACAACGGTCCTGCCGCCATTGCTGACTTCGACAACGACGGCTGGTTGGATGTCTACCTTCCCTTCGGCAACCAGGGGCGCCTTTTCCGCAACAAGCAGGATGGCACCTTCGAGGACATCTTCGATACAAGCATGGGATTGGATTCCGTCTCGGTAGCTGCCGCCACGGCCGACTTCAACAACGACGGGTGGATGGATTTGCTGATTCCGGCTTCCAACGGTACCGCCATCATGATGAATGACGGCGGAGCAAATAACTGGGTGACCTTCCAGCTGCGCGATACCAACAATCGCTTCGGCGCTGGTGCGCGCATCCAGATCCTGACCGGTGGTATGCAGCAAGTGCGTACCGTGACGGCTGGGACCGGGGCAGGAACCCAGAGCGATGGATTGCGGGCCCACTTCGGGGTTGGCGGCAGTGAAATCATTGACGAAGTGCAGGTCTACTGGCCCGACGGCAGTCTGGAGCGATTTGGAGGGATATCCGTCAATCGGCACCATACGATTGTCAAGAATGTCGGCTTCAATGATGCCCCCAGTGCTTTTTCTCCGCTTTCACCCGTCAACGCAGGCTTCATCGACACAGCGGCCGAGACCATCCGCTTCGAATGGGAAGAAGCCACGGATCCTGTGGACGATGTGGAATACACCCTTTCCATTACCGGCAAGGCGCTCAAGCTTTCCATTCCTGGATTGACGGAGACCTTCATCGACGTGCCCACGGATATTCTTCCGGCCAACCAGATCTATTCGTGGTCCGTCCTGGCCACGGACGGTCATTCGGTCCGCGGAAGCAGCCGGGAGCATGATTTCTCGTTCGGCCAGCCGGATGTTGCCAACCAAACGCTCCAACCACCGGTGCTCTACGAGTTCGGGCTACCGGACCTGACATCGGGTATTGCGGAATTCGCTGATATTGATCTGGACGGGGACCTGGACCTGCTGGTGGGCGGAGAGACGGAAACGGGCTCGGTGCTGCGTATCTATCGTGCCGACGATGACACGGTTGTGCTGGACAACAACGGGGGAGAATTCATCTTCAAGTCGCTCAGCGTGGCCGGTATTGCCCTCGAACCCGTAACGCGTCCGAAAGCATCCTGGGGCGATCTCAATGGCGACGGATTCCCCGATCTGGTCATCAGCGGGATTTCCCGGGAGACAGGGGCGCCCCTGAGCACGATATACATCAACCAGGTGGGGCAGTTCATCCCCGCCAATATCGACGGCCTGCCCAATGTGTGGGGTGGCAGTGTAAAATGGGCTGACCTGAACGGTGACGGTCACATGGACCTCTTCCTCAGCGGCTCAACCACCACTGCGCAGCCTTATGATGTAGTCTCAGAGGTCTGGATGAACGATGGAAGTGGATCGTTGACGCCGACAGCATCAGGCATTCCACCATTCATGTTCGGGGAAGCTGCTTTTGCCGATGTAGACGGTGACGGCGATCTGGATATGGCCCTCACGGGCGATCTGGGTGATGGCCTCCTGCACGCAGGCCTCTACGAGAATACGGGACTGGGATCGGGAGGGCAGTACCAGGCATTGCCGGCGGATCTGCCGAGACTCATGGGCGGTTCCGTTTCATGGGGAGATGTAGATGCTGATGGAGATCCTGACCTGCTGCTGACCGGCGGGTCGCTTGACCCACAGATGCTGCGTGGTATAACGCGGCTGTATGTGAATGAAAACGGCTCATTCCAAGCGCATCCCTTTCCTTTCGACGGCGTTGTTACGGGGCGCGCCATCTGGGGCGATTACGAAAATGATGGCGACCAGGACGTATTCGTGGTGGGTGCCCGCTCACCGCTTGGCGAGACAGTCGGGCGCCTCTACCGCAATGAAGATGGGCAGTTCGTGGCTGAACTGGACGTGAAAGGCTTCGTCAATGCGACCGCATCGTTTGGCGACTACAATGGAGACGGCGACCTGGATCTGATCGCATTCGGTGTCGATGCTGAGGGCAACCTGTCCACAACGTTCTACATCAACCAGCAGGTGCCCGAACCGGTGCCATCGACGCGGTAGGGCTGGCGTAATCGTATATTGCAGGCGGCGTCCAGGTGCACACAAGGTGCCCGACCACCGAATCATTCCTCACCGGACCACCCTACTGACATGATTGCCAGCATGACCGGCTACGGCCGGGGCGAAGCCGCTGTGCGCGGTTACGAAGCCGTTGTCGAACTCAAATCCGTCAACAGCCGCTACTGCGAGATTTCCCTTCGTTCGCCCAAGTCCCTCAATGCGCACGAGCCCGATATTCAGCGCATCCTGAAATCGACTTTTTCCCGCGGTCGTATTTCAGCTTTTGTCCAAGTCTCGGATCCGGCTACGGTCGATCTGTCCATCCGTGTCAATGCCCACGCCGTGAAGGCCTATCGCAGCCTGCTCGAAGAGGTAGCATCCACGGCAGGAATTGATGAGCCCGTTGGCTTGGACCACCTACTCAAGTACACGGATATTTTTGAAGCGGACGAGGTCGAAGAAGACCTTGAAGCCATTTGGGAAGCCACCCAGGCCGCACTCACGGCCGCCTGCGACGGCATGCAAGCCATGCGGTTGCAGGAAGGCGAAGCCCTCCATAAAGAGCTCTCGGAACGCCTCGAGGGCATCGAAAACCGGTTGCGTGAGGCTGAGCGCCTGGCGCCCCTGCGTGTACAGGCATCGGGCGAACGCTTGCGCGAGCGCCTTTCGGAAATCATCGAGGAAGGACGTATCGACTCCGAGCGCATTGAGTTCGAGATGGCCATGTTGGCCGACAAACTCGATGTGCGTGAGGAGTGCGTCCGACTAGATTCGCACCTGGCCCTGTTCCGGGAAGCGCTGGCTTCGGGCGAGGCCGTGGGTCGCAAGATGAACTTCCTCTCCCAGGAGATGAACCGCGAGATCAACACGATCGGCTCAAAATCCAACGATGCCGAGATGGCACATCTCGTCGTGGGTATGAAAGAGGAGCTCGAGAAGATCAAGGAGCAGGTCGAGAACGTTGAGTGACGCGGCTGATCATACCCGAAAGCCCTGTATCATTATTGTGGCCGCCCCCAGCGGATCGGGCAAGTCGTCCCTGGCCGCCCGGCTCATGGCGGTCCTGCCACAGATCCGCTTCTCGGTTTCCGCCACCACCCGCGCGCCGCGGGGCGATGAGAAGGACGGTAAGGCCTATCATTTCCTGAGCACGGAAGTCTTTCGCGAGGCCATCGCCGGGGGCAGGCTCCTGGAGTATGAAGAAGTGTACCCAGGGCGCTACTACGGCACGCTGCGCAGTGAAGTGGAGCGCTCGTCCGCCCAGCACCCTGTCCTGTTGGATGTCGATGTGGTGGGTGCCCTCAACGTGAAAGAGCTGTACGACGACCGGTGCCTGGCCGTGTTCGTAAAGGCGCCGAGCGTAGAGGAACTCGAAAAGCGATTGCGCTCGCGAGGCACGGACGAGGAGGCCGCCATCCGGACACGATTGGAAAAAGCCGCGTATGAAATGTCGTTCGAAGGTCGTTTCGACCGCAGCATTGTGAATGACGATTTGGACACGGCAGCGGCCGAACTCATCGATCTGACCCGATCCTTCCTCGCAGCATGCTCTGATGGCTGATACGAATTCCTTTTCGATGGCTGGTCGCCGCATCCTGCTGGGTGTGACGGGCGGGATTGCGGCCTACAAGTCGGCTGAGCTCGTGCGCCTGTTCAAGAAGGCAGGTGCCGAGGTGCGCGTGGTCATGACGCCTGATGCTGCGCGGTTCGTAACGCCGCTCACGCTGGGAACGCTGTCCGAGAACGAAGTCCATACCGAGATCTTCCCCGAAAACGAAGCCGGATCCTGGACCAAGCACGTGGCTCTCGGCCTGTGGGCCGACCTTTTCGTGGTAGCGCCGCTCACGGCGCAGACCCTGGCCAAGCTCGTGGCTGGCGCGTGTGACTCGATGCTGACGGCCGTGGCCCTCACGGCCCGCTGCCCAACGATGGTCTGCCCGGCCATGGACCATGACATGTATGTCCATCCGGCCGTGCGGAACAATCTTGATACCTTATCGAATCGGGGTATTACGGTCATGGAAGCCGAGCACGGCGAACTGGCCAGCGGGCTGATCGGTCAGGGGCGTTTGCCCGCCCCCGAGACCATTTTCGAACGCGCCACGCAGGTGCTGGCGACACAAGCTACCGCAGGAGACGGTCCACTGGCCGGTAAGCGGGTCGTTGTGACAGCGGGTCCAACACGCGAGCGCATCGACCCGGTGCGCTTTATTTCGAATCATTCGACGGGTACGATGGGCTTTGAACTGGCCCGCGCCGCGGCACGCCGCGGCGCGGACGTGGTCCTGATTGCCGGGCCCGTTTCGCTGGCAACCCCTGACGGGGTTCGCCGCATCGATGTTGAATCCTCGGCTGCCATGCACGCCACGGCCATGAAGCATGCCGATGCCGATGTCATCATCATGTCCGCAGCGGTGGCCGATTTCACCCCCACTACTCCATCGGACAGCAAGATCAAGAAGGATGCCGCATCGTCCGGACTGAACCTGAAACCGACTGCAGACATCCTGGCCGAACTGGGAAAAGTAAAACGCGACGGCCAGTTACTCGTCGGCTTCGCCCTCGAAACGGACAACGGCCTGGAGAACGCACGCGGAAAGCTCGAACGCAAGAATCTGGACTGGATTGTCCTGAACAACCCGAAGGAAGAGGGCGCCGGCTTCGGGACCGGTACCAACCGCGTAACCCTGCTCTCGCGCGGGGATCGGCGCGTTGATCTCCCCATAATGCCCAAGGCGGAAGTGGCCGAAGCCATCATCGAGCTGGCGGTCCTGGGCATCGACCCGGGCGCAATCGACCCCATTTCTTGATGTGATTTGTTGACAAGGTGGGGGCAATTCGTGCAAAGATGCGCTTCGAACCAAGCTTCCTGACCGGTAGTTTTTGGAACGGAACTCCCTGCGTGCCAATCCCCCTGATACGTGTCCAACGAACTGAACGACATCCGCGTGGCCCTCGAACATCAGATTGCCCTTTTCGGGGATCTGGTGGTCGTTCAGGGAGAGCCTGAGGCAACTAACCAACCAGGGGCAATGAAGCAGCCAGAGGCAAAGGAGCCCGAGGATGAGGGCAGCGCCCGGCAGGACACGGCAACAGATGTACCAGCACGAGCCGATGCCGAGGCGTCCACGGGCGCAAGCGCACTGCCGAAAACAGAGGCCCCATCACCCGAACCCACAGAAAAGGTGGCCAACGACCCCTCCCCGACCGAAGTGACTCCACCTGCTGCTGCCTCCAATGCGCCCGCTCCGGCCACGGACGTGTACTCCCGGATCGAGGGCCTCATCCCCGAGGACTCCCCGCTGCGAAGCGTGTCCACCCTGGATGAGGTCCGTGCCTGGGTAGCCGCGACGCAGCTGATCGAGTTGGATCACACGCGCATCAACCCCGTCTTCGGCGTAGGTAATCCCGAGGCTGATCTGATGGTCATCGGCGAGGCGCCCGGAGCCGAGGAGGACAAGCAAGGCGAGCCCTTCGTCGGACGGGCCGGACAGCTCCTGACCGATATCCTGAAAGCCATCGGGTTCGAGCGATCGGATGTCTACATTGCCAACATCCTGAAGAGCCGGCCACCCAACAACCGGGATCCCAAGCCCGACGAGATCCGCGCCCATATTCCGATCCTGCACAAGCAGATCGCCCTCATCCAGCCCAAACTCATCCTCTGCGTGGGTCGAACCTCCGGAACGAGTCTGCTCGGTGTGGATTCGAGCCTGAAGGCCATGCGCGGATCGTTCCATGACTACCACGGCATTCCTGTACTGGTCACGTACCACCCGGCGGCGCTCTTGCGCAACCCCAACTGGAAGCGTCCCACCTGGGAAGATGTCCAGATCCTGCGCAAACGCTACGACGAATTGACGGCCTGATCGGCCCCACCCACCCCTCCATGTCTGAACTGCTTCCAGATATCCGCCCTTCATCCTACCCACAGGAGACCAGCTCGCTACCCAGGGGAGGACGCATCCCCCCGCAGGCGGGCGATGTGGAAAAGACGGTACTTGGCGCCATGCTCATTGAGCGCGAGGCCATTCCGAAGACGGTCGAAATCCTGCAGCCGGGAGCGTTCTATTCGGAGCGGCACAACACCATCTACGAATGTGTGCTGAGCCTTTTCGAGCGGGGCAATCCCGTGGACCTCATCACGCTGGGTGATGAGCTCAAGCGTCGGGACAAGCTCGAGTCTGTGGGCGGATCCTACTACCTCTCGGAGCTAACGGCGTCGGTCGATACGGCGGCCAACGTAGAGTACCACGCGCGCATCGTGGCCGAGAAGTCTCTCTTGCGCAACCTGATTGAAACCATGACCACGGTCGTGGGCCAGGCCTACGATCCGTCAGCCGACGCCTTCGAACTCTTGGACCATGCCGAGTCCGAGATTTTCCGCATCTCGGACTCGCAGCTGCGCAAGGCGGCCTCCTCCATGCACGATGTGCTCAAGGAGACGCTCTCCCGTCTAGAATCCATCCATGGGCAGGAAGGCGGGGTGACGGGCGTACCCTCCGGGTTCACCCGCGTAGACAAGATGACGGGTGGCTGGCAGCCGTCGGACCTCATCATCATAGCTGCCCGTCCCTCGATGGGTAAGACGGCTTTTTCGCTGGCCATGGCCCGCAATGCTGCACTGCATCCGGAGAGCCCTGCCGGTGTCGCCATTTTCTCGTTGGAGATGAGCGCGGGCCAGCTGGCCCAGCGCCTCCTGACGTCGGAAGCCCGCGTGGACGCACAGGCCGCACGTACGGGTCGGTTGGGCGATGACGACTGGCCCCGGCTGGCCCGCGCGGCCGGCAAGCTGAGCGAAGCCCCCATCTACATCGACGACACCCCGGGCCTCACGGTCCTCGAACTCAGGGCCAAGTGCCGTCGCCTCAAGGCCGAGCATGACATCGGACTGATCATCGTCGACTACCTGCAGCTGATGCACGGTACGGGACTGAACAAGAGCTCGAACCGAGAGCAGGAAATCGCCCACATCTCCCGGTCATTGAAAGGCCTGGCCAAAGAGCTCAATGTGCCCGTCAT
>JAFMNH010000120.1 GCA_017859335.1 Rhodothermales bacterium
CACCGAGCGAGGCCACAAGTTGTGGAAGCACCACAGACAGGTTGAAGAGGCCCATGTAGAGGCCCATTTTTTTCTGGTCGACTTTCTGGCTCATGATGGCAAACGGCAGGCTGACCGTAGCGGCCCAGCCCACGCCCACGACACCCATCAGGATGTAGACCATGAGCGGGCTACCTCCGATGAAGAAGATACCGGCGTAACCCAAGGTCATGACGGCCATGCAGGCCATGTGGGTTCTGACGCGACCGATTTTCTCGGTGATGGGTTCCAGGACGAACGCTGGCAACAGGGCGCCCACAGCGTTGAGGACCAGGAACGAGATGGAGACGACCTGCCCCATCTGAACGTCGCTCAGGCCCGGCATTTCGTAGGTCACGTAGGCGAACATGTAGACGAACATGGTCTGTACACCGACCCAGGTGAACGAGTGGGCAGCCAGGATTTTCTTGAAGCCCAGATCGGAGGCCTCGGCTGTGGAGAGGCCTTCCTCTTTCTTGAGAAGGGATTCGACCACGAGCAGGACGGTCAGGACACCCAGGGCCGCTTCCACCCAGTAATGCCCCAGGTCAACCTCCATGACGCGCAGGGTCATGGCATAGACCGAGTAGATGAAAAAGCCCCAGAGGGGCCGCGTGGTTCGAACGAGTTCTCCGAACGAAAAACCAGGGCCGTCGGCCGGGCCTTCCTGGTCTTCGCTCAATTCGCGCGGCTCCTCGATGAAGAAGGTAGGCACGACGGAAAACAGGAAAACGAGGACGGCCCCACCGTAGATGAGGGTGATGTTGCCCAGGATGGCGCCCACCGCGTAGGCCAGCACGCCGAAGGTGCCGGACACCGTTTGCATCCAGGTATACCCCTTCGTGCGCTCCACGCCTTCGGGCGTGACATCGGCAATGATGGAGCGCGTCGGATTGAAGCTGACGTTGATGGCCAGATCGAGGGTGAGGGCCACGGCAATGGCCACGCCCAGGATGCCCTCGATGCCCATGGCAGCTGAGATGACATCGATGTTGGGCAGGGCCAGCAGCATGAGTGTGGCCAGGACACCCCCAATCAGGATGAAGGGCCGTCGTCGGCCGTTCCAGAACCAGACGTTGTCCGAGATGATGCCGATGATGACCTGCCCGAGGATGCCAGCAATCGGGCCGGCCGCCCAGACGAGACCGATTTCGTCAATGGCCAGATCGTATTTCGTACTCAGGATCCAGCTGAGTGCCGAAATCTGCACGGACAGGGCAAAGCCCATGGCCGTGGCCGGCAGGCTCAGCAGCATGAAGAAGGGCTTGGAGAGATTCTTCTGGCCAGACATCATGATCGGATCGGTCGGGTGGAAAAAGTCGAATCCGGAGTACGTCACCCTTCACCGGCGTCGGACCTCCCGGAAACGCTAAGGGCCGGCGCGACCTTGGTCGCGCCGGCCCCAGCGTTGTTCAGTTCAGAACAGGTTGCGTAATCGCAGGGCGATTACTTTAGCAGCATCATTGTTTTCACGAGAACCTGATCGCCTGCCTGCAGACGGTACATGTACATGCCGCTGGCCAGCTGGCTGGCGTCGAACTGGACCGTGTGAGCAGCAGCGGGCATCATACCGTCAACCAATGTCGCTATCTGACGACCCAGCAAATCGTAGACAGTCAGCGAGACGCGCGAACTCTGCTTGAGTTCATAGGCAATCGTCGTGACTGGATTGAATGGATTCGGATAGTTCTGATGAAGAGTAATCTGCTCGGGAAGCTCGAATATGTCATCGGCATTGGTGGCCATTTCCGTATCATCCTCACCGCCTCGGCGAACAGCCATGGCAGTAGGCGGAGTGGCGCTGTTGTCGACAAGGATGTACGGGTCGAAGAGCCTGTCTACAAACGTGCCATCACTTTGGAGCATCGCACCGAAGACCAGGTTCAGTGTTGGATTTGCTTCGTCTACGTCTGGTTGGTGGTTACCGGCAAACGTCGACTCGTTATCAAAGCCATTTACTCCGAACTTGAGTTCAACACCTCTTTTGGGTTCGCCTGCGCCCTTCGTGATCGTAATGGTATAGACCGAGTCACCGGCAACGGCGTCTCCGTTAGTTCCATCATCAACCAGCTTCAAGTCTGCGCGGCCGGCCAGGTTATCGCCCCAACTTTCCCATCCGTTTACACTATTGGCAAACGGCCCGTTTGCAAAGAGCCCGTCAAAGGAGGTCACAGGGTCACCAGTCTGTGTATCGACAGGCATTCCAGAGGAGTCGGCGATGTGGTAATACGCAGGCCGTGCATCCACAGTTATCACCACATTTGTCTCTGTCGTAAATACATCATCGAACGATATGCCTGAGAAAAACGGCGCATCCTCGCCTTCAGCAGGATAGTAGGCATCGAGATAGCCGTTACCATCTGCATCTGACTCCTGTCCGGTAATGAGGAGCGTTTTATCGCTGCCACCTTCCCATCCAACATTGCCGTCAGAATCGCGGGTGGTGAACTTGAAAGCTATCTGATCACCGCCGTTATGATTCTCGATTCGCACAATACCCGAGTAAACGTTGGGGTCAATAAAGTCAGCAGCAAGCGTATCAGCTGTAGTATCCCAGCCGTTCATACTTCCCGATACGCTGACAATATCTCCACCCGCCGGGTCGAAAGAACCATTTAGGAGAGACACACCCATATTGACACGGAACTCTACCTCCACATCAACCGGAATGATATCATTCTCACCACCACGCCTAACGACTTCGAATGTTGGCGGCGTAGCACTATTGTCAACAATGATATACGGGTCGAAGAGTCCATCAACGTAAGACCCATCGCTTTGAAGCATCGCTCCAAATGCCAGGTTCAACGTGGGGTTTGCTTCATCGATACTCGGCGTATGGTTTCCAGCGAAAGTGGACTCATTATCGAAACCGTTTACGCCGAACTTCAGATCGACGCTTCGCTTAGCCTGGCCAGCTTTCTTTAAAAGAGTCAAGGTAAAGATCGAATCGCCGGCGACAGCATCATCGCCGCTCCCATCGTCGAGTAGCTGAAGATCTGAGCGGCCAGCCAAGTTGTCCCCCCAGCTTTCCCAGCCATTTACACTGTTGGCAAACGGACCATTGGCAAAAAGTCCCGTAAAAGAAGTCACCGGATCGCCGGTCTGGGTATCGACAGGCATACCTGAAGAGTCTGCGATGTGGTAGTAGGCGGGGCGAGCATCCACCGCCACTATGACATTCGTGTCTTCAGTAAAAACGTCATCGAATGTGATCCCGCTGAAGAATGGTGCATCCACTCCTTGAGCAGGATAGTAAAGGTCGATAAAGCCGTTAGCATCGGCATCAGTCTCACTACCGGTGATAGCGAGAATCTTATCCGATCCACCCTCCCAGCCGACGTTTCCATCCGCGTCACGGGTCGTGAATTTGAATGCGAACTGCGTATCAGACGAATTTTCGACTTTGATGATACCCGAGTAAATATTCGGATCTATAAAGTCGGCGGCGAGCGTGTCCGCCGTTGTATCCCAGCCGTTCATGCTTCCCGATACGCTGACTATGTCACCGCTCGCCGGGTCGAAATCACCGCTAAGGAGCTGTACGCCCATATTAACACGGAACTCGATCTCGTAGTTGGCCTGTGCGGCCGCGTTCTGGATCACGAATGCTCCGAGCAATAGGACAATCAGCATCTTTGTAACATGCTTCATGAGTTGCCTCGTTCCTTGGTGAATGGATGAAAAAAGTGATGCGGAGATTTGTGGATCAGGAGTGTCATCAGAATGTTACCCCCAGCGTCCACATTTGAGGCGTTCCAAGATCTCCGTAATCCTGGAACACATAGTCAAAGTTTGCCGTGGCCGAATTTGAGACGCGGTAAGCGAGACCGAATCCTCCTGTCAATCCTCCGTCGTCGACGACGTCAGAGAATGCTTGACGGTAGCCACCACGGAGGAAGAAGAACTCGTGGAAGGCGTATTCAAAACCGAATGAAGCGCTTTCAGAGTTATCATTTGGGTGCATGGCATCCATGGAAATCGTGATCCGCTGGTTTTCGACCGTCCAGGGATCGAACGCCAGACCTACCCGGAAGCTGAGCGGCATGGGCCATTTGTCCGTTTCGAGTTCTGCACCCAAACGCGGATTGTTGCCTTCGATGTTGGGATCGATGTCGATGGCCCGGCGCAGGTCCTTTCCCGTCAGCGCCATGTCCGATCCAAAATTACTCATCGACATCCCGATGCGCAGGTTGCGGACACCCGCCTCATAGAACACGCCCAGATCCAGTGCGGTGCCACTGGCCTTCTCGTTCCAGATGCGCTGCTGGATATACTTAAGGGTGGCACCAGCGGAGAACCGGTTCGTAACGTTGCGCGCCATCGTTATGCCGATGGCCATGTCCTGCGGGCTGAATAGTTCGCCGGTGCCTTCGGGATTGGCGATGGTGGTGACCTCCATTTCACCATAATCAAGGACCATGACCGAGATACCGATGTGCGCTACAGGTGTCCGGACACCGGCCGAAACGTGGTGATACTGGGAATCCACGAACCATTCGGAGCGGACAAAGTCAATTCCCGTACCGCCGATGCGCGCCAGCGCGGCTGGATTCCAGTGGACGGTGTTTGGTCCCCCTTCCACGGCCACCTGGGCGCTGCCCATAGCCGCCGCACGGGCATCCGTCGCAATGCCAAGAAAGGCGGCAGCTGACGTACCGACCTTGTTCTGGGCCAAGGCAACGCCGGTCACCAGCCAGAGGGCCAGGAAGCTTCCGATAGGCAGCATATTGTGTCGTTGTACCATCATCCTACTTGATCAGCGCCAGTTTCCCAGTAGTCTCCCCAACACCTGGGACTTCGATATGGTAGAAATAGACCCCATAAGCGACATCCAGATTGGTTCTAGAGCGCAGGTCCCAGCTTACCGTTCCATCATCGATAAAGCCGTCGTGCCTCAGCTCACGCACCAGTTCGCCACGCGATGAATAGATCCGTATCCGGGCATCCCTCGGTACATGGATAAAGTCGATTCGTCGTTCACCTCGACCACTTGTGATGGTAGGTGGCAGGGGCTCTTCCCACGAAGCAGCGGCGACGTAGGGATTAGGAACGACCTTGATTCGGTCGAGCTTCGCCTTGGCATCATCTTGATCCACACCGGATGAGAACGTGGAGAAAGTGAACTCGTCCTGACCCGAGAACGGCTTGTAGGTAGCCACGGTAAAAACATCGCCGCCGCGCGGGAAATTGCCACCTCCGGCTTCGGCACGGATGGCAAAGGTGGGCGTGGACGTTCCGTAGATGTCCTCGTAGATAAAGATGAAGTCCGTTGTCGTATCAAAAAGGCCGTTGGGCGCCACCTCAAAGAACACGAAATCAGATGGCTTGTCCAGCGTCACGTTCCAGACCTCGAAATTGGCAGGGCCTGGCGTTGCGTTCGGACCGCGCGAACCGAGGCGAAACCCTCCGATGGACTGGCCAACGGTCTGATCCGAGAACCGGATTTCGTAGTCGTAGGGGACCATCTCACCCGTGTAGCGCCACTGCGTGACGTTGGCGCGGTCGACGAAGATCTGCACCATACCGGTGGTGTCCGCAAATCCGGTCCGATCGAAGTCCAGCCTGTTAGTGTCATTGTTGAACACGAGGCGCAAGCCATCGAAAACAACGCCTTCAGCCTCGGCCAGCGTGGCGTCCTCGACCACTTCGAATCCATCCAAGGCTACGCTGAAGCTGCTGGCGTTGATGGCGGTGTTGTCGAAGGTGACTGTGTACTCGGAATCGTCCTGCAGCATGCGGGGGTCGAGCACCTCAACGAAGACTTCACCCGTGGCAGGACCTGCCGTATGGATGACTTCCTCGCTGATGCCGCCAGCATAATACCCGGCTACTGGTGCGTTCGGCACAACGGCCACGACGTTCCTATCCGTCTTGACCGAGCCGTCTTCCGTGACCGTGGCAGTCCGGCTGTTCTCGGCCGGATAGAAAACGGGGCTTCCGTGGTCATACGCCGTGACGGCATAGTAGTACGTGCGGCCGTTCTCGACATCGGTGTCCACGACCGAGTGTTTCAGTCCCGTGTCCTCGCCCAGCCAGAATGGCACGCCGCGAACACGCTGCTGCACGGAGAAATCGCCGGTCCAGAGTCCTTGCTTACCATTACTAAGGTCATATTGGGCAAAAGGCGCCAAGATGGCCGGGTTGCCGAACACATCGGTCACCGGACGGGGATCCCGGAAGAAAGGGTCTGTGCTTTTGTAGATACGGTAGCCCTCGAAGTCCTGACCCAGGATCGGGTCGATAGAGGCTTCGGCCTTAGCATCCCAGTACAGTGTCACACGGCCGTCACCCGGCACCGCCTGCAAAAGCGGCTTGTCCGGCGGGCGCGCGAAGTTGTAGTTGCGGTCGTAGATCTCCTGAACCGTCATCACGTTATTGGTGATCGTGGCCAGCTTCTGTGCAAAATCTTCGCCGTTGCCGAAAACGAGCGCCATAGAGAAGCGATGGGTCTGACCAGGCTCGAGGCGGAAGTAGCCCGATCCGTAGATGAAGTCCCCATCGACACCACCCTGGCTCTGCTGCTGGGCTAGTTCTTCGTTCGTCGTGAAAAAGCCGGGCGTCAGGGCTTCCCATAGGCGCGCGTCATCGTTCATGCGCACGGCGCCCGGAGGTGTGAAGTAGAAGAACGAGGAAAGACCGATCTGGTCGGTTTCCGTCACGTCGAGCTGCTCGAAATTCGGTTCGCCCGGGCTCGGGATACCGTCCCCTTCGCCCCTATCGCCTGTACCGGCACGCCCATCGGCACCCACATCATCCGTGAAGACATCCCAATCCCCGTCGTTGTCCACTCCATCGCGGTTGTCCTCATCAATCATGAGGTTTAGCAGGCCGTGAATCAATGAGTCCTCCCGGGTGGGGGCGCGGCCCCTTACGTCGGTGGCAAAGTCCACATAGTTCTTGAAACGGACTGCTGGAAGTTCTTCGACTTCACCTTGGAAATTCTGCTTCCTGCGAAGGAAGTGGAGCAGTTCGTCTTCATCGATCAGACCATCCAGGTCGTTGTCGATCAGGTCCTTCTCTACCACCTCCTGGCTGCCGATCTGGCTGCGGATAGTGAGGGTATTTTCCTCAAG
>JAFMNH010000121.1 GCA_017859335.1 Rhodothermales bacterium
GGAGGGCGGCACGGCGCCGTGATCGCGGCCACGATTCTCGAGAAAGTACCCGACGGCGCCCGCCTCGCCTGCCAGGAAGTCTATGGCCCCGTTTGTGCACTCTTCCCGTTCGATACGCTCGAAGAAGCCGTTTCGCGTGCCAACAATGTGGACGTAGGCCTGCATGGCGCGGTATTCACCGAGAGCCTGCGCGACGCCTTCTACGTGGCCGAACACCTGGAAGTCGGCGCCGTCATCGTGAATGACTCGACAGACTATCGCCTGGACACCATGCCCTTCGGCGGAACCAAACAATCCGGTATCGGACGTGAAGGCGTGAAGTACGCCGCCGAGGAGATGAGCGAAACGCGGGTCGTCTGCTTCAATCTTGGGGATTAATCCACCTCGGACAGCACCTCGGACAGCACAGTGGCCAGCGCCTGACGCGCAATATTCCGGCCCGAAATGAAGATGACAACCGGACCGTCAGGTTTTGGAAACGCTGGATCCAATGCCGCCGCTACGGCCACCGCGCACGAGCCCTCCATGATCAGCTGATGCTGGTCCACCATCCATCGCAAGGCCCGCCGCAGCGCCTGCTCATCCACGGTGCGAACATCATCGACCCGGCTTCGGAGCACCTCGAAGGTCTTCACCCCCAAGCCTCCTTCCAAGCCGCCTGCCAATGTATCGATGGCCGGCATTTCGGTGATGGCGTGCCCGGCTTCCAGACTCCTGAGCAGCGCTGCCGAATTCCGGTGCTGACACGCCACGATCCGGCATGATGGCTGCTTTTCCTTCATCCAATACGCAAAGCCAGCCGCATGGCCGCCGCCACCTACCGGCATGAGGAACGTTGTGGCATCCGGGACCTGCTCCTGCACCTCCCTGGCCACCGTCCCTCCGTTGGCGGCCATCACCCGATCATCGTCGAAAGCGCTCAGGAAAGGAATGCCTTTTCTTTCCGCCTCCTGCTTGGCCCACACTTCGGTCTCATCATACCCCGGAAAGGCGCTTTTCACGACCCTGGCCCCGTCGCGCTGCATCCCGGCCAGTTTGACCGGATCCACGCTGGAGGGCACATGGATGATGGCCTCCATACCCAGTTCCTTGGCCGCGTAGGCTACGCCCCGTCCGTGGTTGCCTGCCGAGCACGTCGCCACCCGGTCGATACCCCGCTCGTGCAGGTCATGGAGCGCAAAAAGGGCACCCCGCACCTTGAAACTGCCTGTGATCTGCAGGTTTTCCAGCTTGAGCCAGACCTCCACCCCCAGCCGCTCACTCAGGTCAGGAGAGAATTCAACCGGTGTACGGCGGATGCGGCCGTTCAGGAAGGCGGCGGCCTCCCGGATCATGTCAATGGAAACGCTCATGGCAGATGGACTACTGAACAGGGGTCTCCAATCTAGCGAACGAACGCATCGGTTTGGAGGGATGGCCTATCTTCGTCTTGATCATCCTACAGCGGCATGACAGCACAGCAGGCATACCAGCAGCAGCAAACGTATTTCAAAGCGCATCCGAATCCATCTCTCGCCCACCGTAAAGGGCGATTGAAGGCTCTTCGCGCTGCGCTCCTGGAACGCGAGGAAGCGCTCAAAAATGCCCTGTGGGAGGATTTCAGGAAACCCCGGTACGAAGTCGAACTCACGGAATTCCTGACGACCCTCATCGAACTGGACCACACACTGCGCCATCTGGCCCGGTGGATGAAGCCACAGCGCAAGCCCACGCCGCTGGTCCTCATGGGCACGCGCACCGACGTTCAATGCTTCCCGAAAGGACCGAGCCTGATCATTGCTCCGTGGAACTATGCCGTGGTTCTCACGCTCGGCCCCATCATACACGCTACGGCGGCCGGGTGTCCGTTCGTGGTCAAGCCGTCTGAGCACACGCCACGCGCGGCTGACCTCTTGAAGGAGCTGATCGAATCCGTTTATCCCCCGGAGGAAGGCGCGGTCGTGCTGGGTGGACCAGATGTCGGAGCATCGCTCCTGGATGAGCCGTTTGCCCATGTTCACTTTACCGGCAGCCCCACCGTGGGGCGCACGATCATGGAGGGCGCTGCCAAACACTTGGCCTCGGTGACGCTGGAGCTTGGCGGCAAATCCCCGACCTACATCGACCGATCGGCAGACCTGGTGGACGCGGCCAAGGGCGTCTGCTTCGGCAAATTTTCCAACGGAGGGCAGACCTGCATTGCGCCCGACTACCTGCTGGTCCACCGGGACGTTTCCGACGCGTTTGCTACGGAACTGAAACGCGAAATCGAGCGGGCCTATGTGCCGGGCACGGGCGATGCGGACCTCACGGCCATTGTCACACCTTCGCATTTCGAGCGGCAGCAAGCCTTGCTGGAAGATGCGGCATCCCACGGCGCAACGATCCTGATCGGGGGGAGCGCCAACGCCGACACCCGTCGCGTGGCAGCAACCGTCCTGCTCGATCCCCCGGAATCCACCCGCGTCATGCAAGAGGAGATCTTCGGGCCCATCCTGCCCTTCCTGGTCGTGGACGGCGTGGACGATGCACTCGAGCGCATCGACCGGCGTCCCAAGCCGCTTTCCACCTACGTCTACACCAACGATGACGCCGTCGTGGAGCGTTTTTCCGCAGCCGTCCGCACGGGCGCCGTGTGCAAGAACACCACCATGCTGCAATTCGTGCAGCCGTTCGGCCCGTTCGGAGGCGAAGGGAACTCCGGCATCGGCCGCTCGCACGGCGAAGCCGGATTCCGTGCGTTTTCGAACGAGCAGGTTGTGCTTCGCAGGCAGTGGGGCTCGTGGATCCTGCGGCTCGTGCAGCCGCCCTACCGTCCGCGTACGAGTTCGATCGGGCGACTCTTCAGGAAGTTCACCTGATACAACGCGGACGCCCCGGATCTGCTATCGCGGTCCAGGGTGGCTGGGGCCCGCTATCGCGGTCCAGGGTGGCTGGGGCCCGCTATCGCGGTCCCATTCGCACGCCGCCGTCCAGGCGGATCACTTCGCCGTTGATCTTCACGTTCTCGATGATGTGCTGCGCCAGGAACGCATAGTCGCTGGGCTTGCCGAGGCGTTTGGGGAACGGAATCTGGGATATGAGTGATTCCTGCACTTCGTCCGGCATGCCGGCCACCATCGGCGTCTCAAAGATGCCCGGGGCAATCGTCACACATCGGATGCCTTCGCGGCTGAGGTCGCGCGCAATCGGCAGCGTCATGCCCACCACACCGCCTTTCGAAGCGGAATACGCTGCCTGCCCGATCTGGCCATCGTAGGCGGCAACAGACGCCGTATTGATCAGGACCCCACGTTCGCCCTCTTCATTGGGCTCATTCGTGGCCATGGCGGCAGCACCCAGGCGAATCATGTTGAACGTGCCAGCGAGGTTGACCGTGATGACCTTGACGAAGCTCTCCAGGTCGTGCGCCCCTTTGCGGCCGAGCGTCTTGCGGGCAATCAGGATACCGGCGCAGTTGACCACGCCATGGATGCCGCCGAAAGTTTCAATTGCCTTGTCGATGCACGCCTGTGCGCTGTCGGCACTCGAAACATCCGTCTGGACAAAAATAGCCTTCTCGCCCAGTTCGGCGGCTTTGGCCTGTCCCGCTTCCGTATTCACGTCGGCAATGACCACATTGGCGCCCTGCGCCACGAGCCGCTCGGCCGTGCCCGCGCCCAGTCCCGACGAGCCGCCAGTCACGATGAAAGTATGTCCCTGTACCTGCATGGGGTTTCTCGGATATATTTGGAACGATTCAGATGCTGTCGAATGTACGCGCACCCCGCTTGAAGGGCTTACGAAAAAGCGGGACCGGCGGCACCAACAGCCTCTGGCTGCCGTTGCAGGGCCTTCTTCTCCAACCTCCCCAGAACCATGGCCTACGCCATCAAGGAAATCTACACGACGCTGCAAGGCGAAGGCTACCACACCGGACGCCCGGCCGTCTTCGTGCGCTTT
This sequence comes from Rhodothermales bacterium, assembly GCA_017859335.1. Taxonomy (GTDB): domain Bacteria; phylum Bacteroidota; class Rhodothermia; order Rhodothermales; family UBA10348; genus JAAZVD01. Next base: position 3,922 of record JAFMNH010000121.1, read on the forward strand.
GCCGGCTGCAACCTGTGGTCTGGGCGTGAAGCAGATCGTGCCAGCGCCGTGTGCTCGTTTTGCGATACGGATTTCGTGGGCACGGACGGCCCGGGGGGCGGCAAATTCAAAACCGCACAAGAAGCGGCAGACCAGGTCCTGGAGATCTGGCGCACCGCCACGGGCTCAGACACGCCGTTTGTTGTCTGCACTGGTGGCGAACCCCTGCTGCAGCTGGACGTGCCGCTGATCGATGCCTTACACAAGCGGGGCGCCTTCATCGCCATCGAAACCAACGGTACCATCAAGGCACCCGAAGGCATCGACTGGATTTGTGTTTCGCCCAAGAAGGATGCCGAGGTCGTGCAGCAGTCCGGCCATGAGCTGAAACTCGTCTGGTTCCAGCCGGAGGCCCCACCCGAGCGCTTCAAGAACTGGGCGTTCGACCACTTCTACCTGCAGCCCATGGATGGTCCGGACCAGGAGCGGTTCACGAAAGAAGCCACCAAATACTGCCTGAACAACCCGCAGTGGCGCCTCTCCATCCAGACCCACAAGCTGCTGGGTATTCCCTGACTCGGGCCCCTTCAGTGGATGGTCAGCTCCGTCAGCGTGGTTCCGTATTCGGGCGGCGCATCCACGGGATGTCCTCCAGCCCATCCAATCAGGCGCAGGGCTGTTGTGCGGACCGGATCAAACGAAGCCAGATAGGTAACCAAGCCGGGCTGGAGGTACTTGGTCGTTCCTGCAGGCGTGTCGGGCGAGAGCTGCAGGCCGGACACAGCGGTCCACTGCCCGGCGGTCGTGCGGTACTCCAACACAGGGTCAAGGAACCAACCCCACTCTTCACGCGGAAAGCCCACGGTGAAGGTGACGGCAGATACATCCACCGGCTCCTCCCACTCATATCCATACCAGTGCTTGGCTGGCGCGTCCGCGGTCGAGGAATAGAAGGCCGGAGCCAATCGGGAGCCGTCGCGCAAAACGCTAAGATCCTGGCGAGACGTGTGATGCAGGATGCCAGATGCCTCCGGAGCCCGATTCCTCGGCAGAATGTGGATGACAACCGAAGCGGTATCGGATCCGGCCGACATTGCAATCTCGAATCGGCCCGCCTCCGCTGCCAGACCGGCAACGCGACTGCCTTCCCGGTACCATCCCTCGGGCAACGACGAGGCCAAGCTGACCTCATCATGGGTCGAGTAGAAATCGATATCGACCGAATCCCCGATAGTCAAGAACTGCGCGGGCGGCGGCAGGACTTCCTTCGGTGCAAGGAACGGCTCCAAACGGTCCATCAACAGCATCTCCTCTCCATCCATTCTGATTACCGCTCCCCCCACCTGCGCCACCACCGCCTTTCCTTGCGTAACCAGCCGCTCGATTTGATCCTGGATCGAGGCATCCGGCAGGTCATAGCGCGAGACATTGACGTAGCGATCGTTGAAGGGCTTTTCCCACCCTTCCACCGGGTACAGCAATTCCAGAGGCAGCGCGTCGGCGCCATGGATGATGCCCATGAGACCGGTCAGTGTGGCCGCCTGGTTGTCGGCATCCCACCCCATGGCGCATGCCAAGTCCAACGTACGCTGGATATCGCCCTCTCCATAAAGCAATGCCAGCACCGCCGCGGCCCCGTTCAGCGTGGCATCGATGGGCTCCCAGCCGTACTCGTTGTAGGGTTGACGGCCGCCATACCGCTCCGCCAAAACCGCTCTCGCCGCCTGCCAGTCATCAGGATGAGCGGCGTACAATACCTCCATTTCCTCAACTACGCCCCGGAAACGCCCATTTTCCGGCAGCGCATCCTTCCCGACGTCCATCAGCGCGCGCACATCCGACTCGAAGAACGCCTCGGAAATCATGGCCGCATAGAAGAGGGCCGGCTCGATGCCGAAATCGTCATTTGTGATGCGTGCAGCCCAGGCCGTTTTATCCACCGCGTAGCGGGTCATACCCGGTGCCGTCACGGCCCAGATTTCGTTGATCAGCTGCGGGTCGATTTCGAACCAGCGTGGGTTGTTCTCCTTCGCGCCGGTGGCCGGTGGGTAGTATCCGTGATGCATCAGCGTCAGCGACACCCGGTTGGCCGCCCAGATTCGATCCCGGATGTGATACATCCAGGCGTCGCGTAGCTGGGCGTACGTCGGCTCGATACCGTGCTCCTCCATTTCGAGGAGATACATATACTCCAGATCCGTGTCATCATCGGAAAACGCCCCGTCCACCTCAATGGCTCTGTCCAGCGCAGCTCCGAATCCGTACGGAAACGCATCCGGCCCTGGCTCGTCCAGGTATTGGAACTCGTGGGACAGACCGTAGATGTTACCGATCAGCTGGCCGAGCCAGAATCCCGCCACCTTGTCCTCGTACTTCGCCACCGACAGCGAGCGCACCTCCGCCTCGGGCGCGCAGGACGTCAACAACACGAGCATCAGGACCGGAGCGCGAAGCCTCATTGGGTATCCGGCACTTTTTCGAGGATCAGCAGGCCGAGGGGCGGCAAGTCCAGCTGCACAGAGGCGGGCTGGCCGTGCGTCATGTCCTGGCGCGCTTCCACCGAGCCGTGCGTTCCGGCCCCGCTGCCCCCGAATTTCAGGTCATCCGAGGTCAGCTTGACCCGCCAGGTGCCCAGGTGCGGGACACCCTGTTTGTAATCGGGACGCGGTACCGGGGTGAAATTGTAGACGAACACAAGCTCTTTTCCGTCGTGGTGCCTGGCGTACGACACCACGGTGTTCTCCAAATCGGAAAAATCGATCCAGTAGAACCCGTCCCCGCCGTCATACTGCAGCAGCGGGGTTTCCCGGTACAGAAAGTTCATCGCCTTGACCCACTCGGCAATGCCCCGGTGGTTCGGCTGATCCATCAGCCACCAATCCAGGCCATTGTCATGGTTCCACTCGCTGCCCTGCCCGAATTCGCACCCCATGAACAGGAGCTTCTTGCCCGGATGCCCCATCATGTGGCCATATAACAGGCGCAGGTTGGCC
>JAFMNH010000022.1 GCA_017859335.1 Rhodothermales bacterium
CAACGAAACCGACCATGCCTCCCTGCACGTTTTCACCGAGCTCCTGCATGCCCACGTAGACGCCACGTACATCCTCATCAAGTTGGATATCGGTCATTTCGGCAACGCGGTTCATGACGTCATCCATCATTGCCTGGACATCGCCGTTCTGGCCAAGCATGCGCCGACCAGCCTCCAGCTGACTGTCCACATCGGCATAGGCCAACATCCGTGAATCGGCCTGGAGTACACGCAGCGCCATGTCCCTTTCGGAGGCGTCGGCGGTGACCATGGCCTCAGAGTCACATCCGGTCCATACCAGGGCCATGGAGGCGACAGCCATGACGAGTACTACCAAGGAAAGCGGTGACCGGCGGGCTGCCCCACGATCATGGGTGGCAGCACGCGTGCGCATGGAAGACTCAGAAGTCGCGGCGAGAGAACCAGAAAAATCCGAAGCCATAGGTTGCGATACCGAATAACAGGGAGGAGACGAGCGGATACCACGTGATTACGGCTGCCGCCTCCACGAGTTGCATCTGCACCACGACCACTTCAGCCATGTTGGGAAGCAGATGATAGAACAGCATGAAGATGGCTGCTGACCGGGCAGAGAGAACCGGAACGAGTTGTTCGTGGGATGCCAGGATAATCGAAAAGAAGATCAGGCCGTAGGCAATGACCAGGCCCAGCCCTGACGATCGGGAGAGGATCGATACGGTCAGGATGACGGCATACATGACCGCGAACATGAGCGTGATGATGGGGATAGCCATCAAGAACTGCGGAATCCAGACACCCGTTTTGAAGGACATGGTCAACCAGACCCCACCCACGAGATACGCAGCCAGAACCAGAACCGTAGCCCAAACGCCGCTCAGGTGCCCGAGCAGCAGCCGGGCTCGCGACAGGGGTTTTGACAGCAGCAGATCCACCCGGCCCTGCTCGAGGAACCCATTGATGAGCGGCATGGTGGCAAATAGTCCGAGCAGGGTGCCCAGGAAGTAGGCCGCGCCGAATACAAAGGTGTTGATGCCGATCACGAAGCTGTCCAGGCTGACGGCCTGCTGGACGAACTCGCCCGTTGCTTCGTCATAGGCTCCTTCCATGGGGTTGGTCTCGAAACCGAAGATGCGCAGTGCCGTCAGGGATCCTTCAACAACGTCCATGTTCATGGCAAAGGAGAGCAGGACCCAGGCCAGCGTTGCCACAGCCAGCATCGCCTGCGTCAGGCGCATGGCCCACAGCTCCCGGAAGGTGAGCAGAAGAGAGCCTGAGAGGGTGGTCATGCCTGAAAATGGCCTCATGACGCTGCCTCTCCGTTCGTAATGACATCGATGAATCCGGCTTCCAGGGAAGGGCGATGCCGCTCCACACTGAGGATCTGGACGTTCGAGGCGCGCAGATGGTCGATGAGCGCATTGAGCGTGGTTGGCTGACCATCGTCCACGACGAGCGCCCGCCCTGACTCTTCTACCCGAACCGGCAGGGAGCCGGTGTCAACACCCTCAGGGAGGCTGTCCACTTCAACGCGCCATCCCGTGCCCTGGCGAGCAACGTCGTCCACCGTGCCGGACCGTATGATGCGGCCCTTGTTCATGATCAGCACTCGATCGCAGACAAGCTCGATTTCAGAGAGCAGGTGGGAATTGATGACCACCGTGGTCCCCGCCCTTTTCAAGGAGCGGAGCCCATCTCGGATGTCGCGGCGGCCGACGGGGTCGACCCCATCGGTGGGCTCATCCAGGACGACGAGGTCGGGCGCATTGACAAGTGCCTGTGCCAGACCCAGTCGCTGCATCATACCCTTCGAAAATGTACCTATCCGGGCATCCTCCCATGAAGCCAGCCCGACCTGTTCGAGGAGCGCCGGAATCCGTTCATGCCGATCGGAGGCTGATACATCGGCCAGCCGGCCGTAGATATCGAGCGTCTGACGGGCTGTCAGGTAGGTCGGAAAGCGGTGGTTTTCCGGGAGGTAGCCCAGTCTGCGACGAGCAGAGGGATCTCCGGCTGGCTGGCCGAAGAGTCGGGCCTGACCACGGGTTGGCCTGACAATACCCAGAACGGCCTTCAAGAGTGTGGTTTTGCCCGCTCCGTTCGGCCCAAGGATGCCGAGCACCTCGCCGGGGGGGACAATCAGGTCAACGCCACGCAAGGCCTCCACGCGCCGTCTCCGAAGACCCGACACGTACGTCTTGTGCAGGCCTGAAATATCGATGACGGGAGCGGACATGGCTGCCGCTCAGGCCTCGAGCGCTTTGATACCGGGAAGCACCTTGCCTTCGAGCAGCTCCAGCATGGCACCGCCGCCGGTCGACACGTGCGATACCCTGTCGGCTTTGCCGGCGCCTACGATGGCCGCTACCGAGTCCCCGCCACCAACGACCGAGAAAGCTCCCTTATCGGTGGCCGCGACCACTGCGTCGGCAATGGCATAGGTACCCTTGGCAAAGGAAGCCATCTCGAAGACTCCCATGGGACCATTCCAGACAATCGTCCGTGCGCCATCAATGATGTTGGCGTACGCGCTGACTGTCGAAGGGCCGATATCCAACCCCATCCAGCCCTCCGGTATCGACCCTTCCACGGTTTGTTGCGGTGCGTCGTTGTCGAAGGCCTGGGCGCAGACGTGATCCAGCGGCAGATGGATTCGTCCGGCCGCCCGATCCAGTACGTCAGCCGCCAGGTCAATCCGATCTTCTTCCACGAGCGACGTGCCGGTTGCCATCCCCTTCGCCCGCAGGAACGTGTACGCCATGGCACCGCCGATGAGCAGATGATCGGCCGTGTCGAGCAGCCGGGAGATGATGCCGATCTTGTCGGATACCTTGGCGCCACCGACGATGGCCACGAACGGTTTTTCCGGGTGCCCTGTCAGCCTGGTCAGCGTATCCAGTTCAGCCTGCATCAGGAAACCAGGCGCTTTTTCGGCAACAAGGTGGGCGACCCCTTCCGTGGAAGCATGCGCACGATGGGCCGTTCCGAAGGCATCATTGACGTACACATCGGCCAGCGAGGCCAGCTGTTGCGCCAATGCTGGATCATTCGTCGTCTCACCGGGCTCGAACCGCACGTTTTCCAGCAGGAGTACTTCGCCGGGCGCAACCGAGCGGACGATTTCGGCCACGTCATTACCGACAACGGCCGGGGCCATGACCACAGGCTGGCCCGTCAGCAGGGAGAGATGACGCCCGACGGGCGCCATCGAAAACTCCGGTTTTACCTCTCCTTTCGGGCGCCCCAGGTGGCTGACCAGGATGGCCGTACCTCCCTGGCCGGTAACATACTCAATGGTCGGAATCGCGGCCCGGATCCGGGTATCATCCTCCACCGTTCGGGTGCCGTCGGCTGCGGTGGACAGGGGTACATTGAAGTCTACGCGGATCAACACCCGCTTTCCACCCAAGACCAGGTCGTTCAGTTGCTTCATGTCGGATTGCCCTGTATGCTGGCTCAGGAGAAGAGACGCTTGACCAGATCCACCGTCCGGTTGGAGTATCCCCACTCATTGTCATACCAACCCACGACCTTGACCATCTGGCCCATGACCATCGTGGACTGCCCGTCCAGGATGTTCGAGTGCGGGTTGTGGACGATATCGATGGAGACGAGGGGCTCCTCAGAGTATTCGAGAATGCCGCTCATCGCACCTTCTGATGCTGCCTTGAACAGGGCGTTGACCGCCTCGGCTGTCGTCTCCTTCTCAACCTCCACCGTCAGGTCGGTCAGGGAGCCATCGGGTGTTGGCACACGCAGGGCGAATCCGTCCAGTTTGCCGTTGAGGTGCGGCAGAACAAGCCCGACCGCTTTGGCGGCACCTGTCGTTGTCGGGATGATGGAAACGGCCGCGGCCCGGGAGCGACGCAGATCCTTGTGCGGTGCGTCAACCATGTTCTGGTCGCCGGTGTAGGCGTGCACGGTCGTCATCATCCCTTTCTTTACACCCAGGGCATCGTCGAGCACCTTGACCATCGGGGCCAGGCAGTTCGTGGTGCACGAGGCATTCGAGACGATTTTCTCATCGCCCGTCAGGGTATCGTCGTTGACTCCGAGCACGATGGTGGCGTCAACTTCGCCCTCGGCCGGTGCAGAGATGACCACTTTCTTGGCGCCTGCCGTCAGGTGCAGCCCCGCTTTTTCGCGGGAACGGAAGATGCCGGTGGACTCCACTACCACGTCGGTATCCAGGGTACCCCACGGCAGGTCGGCAGGATTGCGCTCGGAGAAAACTGGAATGCGTTTTCCGTTGACCACGATGGCTCCGTCTGCAGCTTCGACCTCTCCCGGAAATTTGCCGTGTACGGAGTCGTATTTGAGGAGATGGGCCAGGGTGCGTGCATCCGTAAGGTCGTTCAGTCCGACCACCTCAAAGGAGTTGTCATTGCGCTCGGCGATGGCGCGGAATACAAGACGACCAATGCGACCAAAACCGTTGATTCCGAGTCGGATAGCCATGAGAATACCTGCTGTTTGAATGCTATGTGTTGATTGGCGTGCGAACGCGATGGAACGCTTGTGATGCTCTTGACGCGCTGAGCGCTTGTGGCGCTTCTGAGGCGTCTGTCGCTTCGTGCGGAACACGACAAGTTCTCTGCTCCAAATCTCGGTATAAGCACGGCACGATGCTTTGGTCACGCGCCAAAAAGTCATTAAGAAAGCGGTTCCAGAGATTTCCGGTTTACCGGCTGTCCGGATGTCAAGCAGCGCCCTTCCAATCAGCGGATTTCAAAAAAACGGGGAAACATGTGCCGGTTGCGGGGCATTCGTTGCTCCCCGGCGGCCAGCAGGGTATTTTGTTCGTCTTTGCACAACACCACCTAAACGGTTCGTCCGTCGGCGTCACGCGCCCGGACCCGACCACCCCGTTCCCGGATCCCATGTCAACTCTGAATCCAACCCGCAAGGTCTCACGTCGCCAGGAGCTGCGCGAAGATACCGTAGTCACTTTTTACGCACGTGCTCTCGACATCCTGGAGAATCATCGCCAGACCGTCATATATGCTGTTGCAGGTGTCGTGGTGGCTGTCCTCCTGGCGCTCGCCTGGTCCTGGAATCAGGGCAACCGTAACGAGCAGGCGCTTTCAGAAATGGCCGATGCAGTCCGCTTGTACGAAGCGGGTTCATGGCAAGCCGCCCTCGATGGCGATGCCTCCTTTCTTGGTCTTACGGACATTGCGGAAGAGTACGGCAGCACCGACGCAGGCAATCTGGCCCGCTTCTATGCGGCAGATGCGCTCTTCCGCACGGGTGACATGGATCGCGCACTGGAATTCTTCGGGTCCTACTCGAAAGAAAGTGATTACATCGGCGCCTCGGCTTTTGCCGGTGAGGCTGCCATCCACGAACTGCAAGGGGACCACAACCGCGCCGGGGATCTGTTCATGAGAGCCGCCAATGTTTTTGCCAGCGACATCACCTCTCCGATGTACTTGTCGAACGCTGCCCGCGCGTACGGCCGCGCCGGAAACACGGCGGATGCCATCGATGCACTGGAAATGATCGCGGAAGAATACCCGGAGTCCCAGGAGGCCCGCTCTGTGGAATTCAAGCTGGCACAGCTCCGGGCTACCAACTGATATCGATCTGAACTGATCATATGGCCATTCCCGTCCTTCTTGTCGTAGACGATGAAGCCAGCATCCGACGGACGCTGCGGGAAATTCTGGAGTACGAGGATATAGCCGTCGAGGAGGCGGAGGATGGGGAGCAGGCTCTCGAGAAGCTGCGCACCACGCGCTATGATGCGGTGCTTCTTGATGTGAAAATGCCCAAGCGTGATGGTCTGGATGTCCTGGCCTGCATGGCGGCAGAGCACATCGACGTCCCGGTTGTCATGATATCCGGGCACGGCACGATCGAGACGGCGGTTGAGGCCACCAAGCTGGGCGCCTTCGATTTTGTGGAGAAGCCGCCAGACCTGAACCGGCTGCTGCTCTCCATCCGCAACGCCATGGACCGCGGCCAGCTTGTTTCCGAGAACGAGCGCATGCGTCAGGCTATCGTGGAGAGGGTTTCGGGCGAATTGACGCCCATCCTCGGTGATAGCCCTGCAATCCGCGTCATCAAGGAGACCATTGACCGGGTGGCCGTGACAGAAGCGCGCGTGCTGATTACCGGTGAAGCCGGGACCGGCAAGGAACTCGTGGCCAAGTGGTTGCATCAGCAGAGTCACCGCGCCAACGGACCCCTGGTGGAGGTGAATTGTGCTGCCATTCCGGCCGAACTCATCGAAAGTGAGCTCTTCGGACACGAGAAAGGCAGTTTCACGGGAGCCACGAAGCAGCGGATAGGCAAGTTCGAGCAGGCCCACGGAGGAACCCTCTTCCTCGACGAGATCGGAGATATGAGCCTCCCTGCGCAGGCGAAGGTGCTCAGGGCCCTGCAGGAGAATACGATTACCCGCGTGGGCGGCGACCGCTCCATCCCTGTGGATGTTCGCGTGGTGGCGGCAACCAACAAGGACCTGCTGAGGCAGATGGAGGAGGGAGCCTTTCGTGAAGACCTCTATCATCGACTGTCCGTCATACTGATCCATGTACCCCCCTTGCGGGAACGGCGGCGCGATGTGCCGCTGATCACGGAAAGCATCGCGGATCGGATTGCCCGTCGTAACGGCATCGCCCCCAAGCCATTCACGCAGGATGCCCTCGAGGCGCTCTCGCAGGTTGAGTGGCGGGGAAACGTCAGGGAACTATACAATGTGGTCGAACGCCTGACCATCATGAGCCATGGAGAGCGGATTACGGCCATCGATGTGGAGCGGTACGTGCATCCGGGGGGTGCAGCAGGCAACCCGGTGATCGGACTGCTGGACCGGTACGAGTCGTTTACCGATTTCCGGGACAGCGCCGAGCGCCTCTTCATCGCGCACAAGCTGGAAGAGTGTGATTGGAATATTTCGCGCACCGCCGACGCCATCGGAATCCAGCGCTCCCACCTGTACAACAAAATGAACAAGTACGGTATCAGCCGCGATGAAGACGGATCCCATCCTGATAGTTGACCAGCTGACCAAGGGGTATCCCACCGCGGGCGGGCAGACCCTGTCGGTCCTTGAGGATTTGAACCTGACCGTCGAGCGCGGGGAGTTCGTGGCCATCACGGGCGAGTCGGGATGTGGCAAGAGTACGCTCCTGCAAGTACTCGGCGTGCTTGATCGGCCCGATAGCGGTCGGGTCATGATCGAGGGCACGGATGTCTTCGAAGGGGATGATGAGACCCTCTCGCGACTCCGTAATGAGCGGATCGGGTTCGTATTCCAGTTCCATCATCTCCTCCCCGAGTTCACGGCCCTGGAAAATGTGATGATGCCCGCCTTGGTCGGGGGACAACGTCCTGACGAGGCGCGTCGTCGAGCCACCGATTTGCTTGCACAGGTCGGGCTTGCAGACCGTCGCGAGCACCGTCCGGGAGAACTCTCCGGTGGAGAGAAGCAACGAGTCGCCATCATGCGCGCCTTGATGAACGCGCCCGACCTCGTCCTGGCCGATGAGCCGACAGGCAATCTGGATGAGCACACCGCCGACCTTCTGCACCGTGAGCTGATACGGATCAGTCAGGAACTGGGGCAGACGGTTATTGTGGTGACCCACAACCGCGATTTTGCCGATATGGCCGGTCGTGAAATGATCTTGGAGCATGGTCGACTGAGGACCCCGGACTGACCCCTCTGCGCCGTCATCCCTGTCCAACCATCCAACCCATAGAATCAGCCATGCGCCTTTTCAAATCGATACGAACCCTCCTCACGTCAGGTGCCGGTGTGGCTGTTGGCATGCCCGACGCCGAATCGGTATCGGATCCCTTCGACCTGTTTGATGCGTGGTTCAAGGCGGCGCACGAGGGAGGGTTGTATCTGCCGGAGGCCATGACCCTGGCCACGGCAAGCCCAGAGGGCAAGCCCTCTGCCCGGACGGTTCTCCTGAAGGGAGTGGACCCGGCTGGCTTCGTCTTTTTTACCAACTACACCAGTCGGAAGGGGACCGAACTGACGGCCAATCCGCATGCCGCCCTGCTCTTCCATTGGCCCATCCTGCAGCGACAGGTTCGTATCGAAGGACCGGTAGCCCAGATTTCACGGGAAGAGTCCGCGGCCTATTACCATTCGCGCCCCAGGGGTAGCCAGATTGGTGCCTGGGCCTCGGATCAGTCCTCCGAACTGGACGCACGCTCCACCCTGGAACAGCGTGTAAAAGAAGCAGAAGCGCGTTTTCCGGAGGGTGAGGTCCCCCTGCCTGATCACTGGGGGGGATTCCGGATTACGCCCGATCGCATGGAATTCTGGCAGGGTCGTCCGTACAGGCTGCATGACCGGATCATCTTCGAGCGCGATGGTCAGGCGTGGAAAACGCATCGGCTCTATCCCTGATGGGAGTCCCGGCGATGTGTTGCATCAATCGGGTGGACTCATGCCGAACATTGGGGCGTGACAGGGGTTGAATCAGATCGCTCTCCGGCTTTCTTGGCGCTGCTGCCTTGGCCAGAGTAACGCACTGTTTCATTGATTGCCATACGACGCCTCCCACATGGTCGCTGACATTGTCCAGTTCCTGAAGTCCACCAACCGCGTGGTCATTACCACGCACACCCGCCCGGACGGGGACGCCATTGGTTCCCAATTGGCGTTGGGGCTCTTCCTGGAGGCCATGGGCAAAGACGTGTGGATGATCAACTCCGATCCGGTTCCGTACAACATGGAGTGGTTGCCGGAAGCCCACAGGATCAGGACATACGATCATTCCTTGGAATTGGTGGAGGCCATCGCCTCCGCCGATGCCGTACTGATTGCAGATACGAATGCACTGCACCGTTTGGGAACGCCCGGTAACCAGCTCAAAGGGTCTGGCGGAAAGAAAATCCTGATTGATCACCACACCGATCCCGAGGACTGGTTCGACATGAGCCACCGGCGCGAGACGGCGTCATCAACGGGCGAATTGGTCTATGAGCTGATTGCCGGATGGGATCTGGGTGGCTTGTCCCCGGCAGTGGCCCAGGCGCTCTACGTTGCCATCATGACCGACACCGGTTCGTTCCGTTTTTCCAACGTCTCGCCGACGCTGCATCGGATGACGGCCGACCTCCTCGAGCGTGCGGAAACCAACGCGGCATGGATGCACTCCATGGTCTACGACCGCAAATCGCCGGAGAGCATGAAACTCCTGGCAGCCGTGCTTTCCACGCATCAGCTGCACTTTGACGGTGTCGTCGGAACAATGGTGGTCACCCGCCAGATGCTGGAAGATTCCGGTGCCCCGGTCGAAGAGACCGACGGATTCGTCAACATGCTGCTCGGCATCGAAGGGGTCCGGGTTGCCATGCTCCTGACGGAGACGGCCAAAGGCACCAAGATCAGCTTTCGGTCGAAGGAGGACTGGGAGGTCCACAAATGGGCGCAGAGCATGGGTGGCGGAGGCCATCGCAACGCGTCGGGGGCCTTCTACACCGAACCTCTGGAGGCGACCCTGCAGCACATTCTGGCCTCGGCTCCTGATTTTCTCAATGTGGACCCTCCAGATGATGGATCGACCTTGTCCGAAGAAGATGCCGATTACCTTGCCATGCTGAGTGGGGGGTGATGGCCATGCGGACCCGTTTCAAACCTGAACCCCAGCCTTCCTTTTCGTCGGAATGCGGTTGAAACCGTCAGCCGTACCCTCCGAACCCAATCCATTTCTCCTCTCAATTCCATGAAAGTATCTGTTTCCACCATAGCACTCGCTGAATTGGACGTGGATGTACTCATCGTTCCCGTGGCTACGGAACACGTTGCTGACGGGCTTGAAGAGCTTGTCGACGCCTTCGGCTCCACCGTGGAGCGGGGTCGGGTGGACCTCAAAGGCGAATCGGGAGACGTTCTCGTGCTGTATCCCGATGCCGGGACGGCCAAACGCGTGGTACTCGTCGGCATTGGCGAAATGAGTGAATGCGATCTGGAGGATTTACGCAACGCTGCAGCGCTCGGAGCAGCGTCGGCGGCACGGGTCAAAGCAGAGACGGTCGGTATTTCGGTTCCCGATACCGATTTGGACGGCGATGACGCCGCTCAGGCCCTGGTGGAAGGCTTCATGTTGGGGTCCTACCGCTTCGAGCGTTACATGACGCAGGAAGAAGAGACCGTTCCGGCCCAGCGGTTGGTCATCCAGACCTCCGATCAGGACAAGCAGGTTCGTCGTGGCGCGGATCGCGGACGGATTGTATCCGAGGCTGTGGCCTCGGCGCGGGACCTGGTGAATCTTTCACCGGATGAGAAGACGCCTCTGCTCCTGTCGAAGGCCATCGAGAAATCGGCCAAGAAAACGGGCTATGAGGTGACTGTCTGGGACAAGGATTTGATTCAGGAAGAGGGTATGGGCGGCCTGCTCGCGGTGAACCGGGGAAGCCAGGACCCGCCGACCTTCTCCGTCCTGGAGTGGAAGCCAGAGCACGCCCGCAACAGCCGCCCCGTTATTCTGGTCGGCAAGGGCGTGGTGTACGACACGGGTGGCCTTTCGCTGAAGCCGACCAAGGGGTCGATGGATTCCATGAAATCCGACATGGCCGGAGCGGCCGCCGTCATCGGTGCCATGGAGGCCATTGCCAAACTGGAGTTGCCCCTCTACGTAATCGGATTGATCCCGGCCACGGACAACCGTCCGGGAGAACGGGCCTACGTGCCCGGCGATGTCGTGACCATGCATTCGGGCAAGACGGTGGAGGTCCTGAACACGGATGCTGAGGGCCGCATGATCCTGGCCGATGCTCTCTCGTACGCGCAGTCCTTCTATCCCGAGTTGGTGATGGACATTGCCACGCTGACTGGGGCCGCCGTGATTGCCCTTGGCGAAGTTGCTGCTGCCACCATGACCAACGTGGAAAAGGGTGCTGAGGAGCGACTGGCTGCCATGGTTTCCGCGGGACAAGCCTCCGGGGATCTGGTGCACCCACTGCCCATGTACGACGAGTACAATGAGCAGCTCAAGAGCACGGTGGCTGATTTGAAGAACGTCGGCGGTCGGGCAGCTGGATCCATCACGGCGGCGAAGTTTCTGGAGCATTTTGTGGACTACCCCTGGATCCACGTGGATATTGCAGGACCCGCATTCCTGGAAACGGCTCGTGGGTACCGCCCTGTCGGTGGCACGGGCTTTGGCGTGCGTCTGATCGTACAGTTCCTGCAGGACTACGCCGAGAAAAAGCGCTGAGGCGGACAGGTAACCATCCTTTGGGGTGGCTCCTGCTTCCGGTACCCCGCGCGGGGCAGACATCATGGCATCCGGACATCCTACACCTCCCGTGACTGATACAGGATCAGGACGTCGCGCACGTCCCAAGGTGGCCGTATCCATGGGGGATCCCAACGGTATCGGTCCCGAAATCCTGGCGACCTGTCTCCGGGATGCGACACTTACCCGCGAGATCGAGATCCTGCCCGTGGGCGATCCACAGGTGCTGGCCCCTTACTGGGATCCTGAAACGGAAGCTCGGGATGGTCACGCTTGGCCAGGGATGGAGGTGGTCAGCGCGGAGCCAGGCTTTGTTCTGAGCCCCGGTACAGCAGATCCACTTGCCGGTGCGCTGGCCATGGCCAGTGTGGCGCGCGCGATCACATTGTGCCTGCAGGGCCGCGTCGATGCCATGACCACCTGTCCCATTTCGAAGGAAGTGATCGCGCGCGCCGGATTCGATGTCCCCGGGCATACGGAGTTCATTGCTCGGGAGACAGCCTCTTCTGACGTCCTCATGATGATGGTATCCGGCCATCTGCGCGTCGGCCTCGTTACGGCCCATATGCCGCTCTCACAGGTGGCATCCCACATCACGCAGGAGCGCATCTCCCGTACCATCCGTCTCATGAGTACCTCCTTGAAAAGGGACTTTGGCATTCGGCACCCGCGGATTGCTGTGCTGGGTCTGAACCCGCATGCCGGTGACGGGGGGGTCCTGGGTACGGAGGAAGAGCAGATCATCATCCCCACCATGGCCGGGTGTGCCGATATGGCAGAGCTGTCAGGCCCGTTTCCCGCCGATGGTTTTTTCGGGAGTGGCCGATGGGAGCAGGTAGATGGCGTGGTTGCGATGTACCATGATCAGGGCCTGGGTCCCTTCAAGGCCCTATCGTTCGGTCGAGGCGTCAATTTCTCGGCGGGGTTGCCCATCATCCGAACATCTCCGGACCACGGCACCGGATTCGATATTGCCGGCAAGGGTCTGGCGGATGCATCCAGTCTGAAAGCAGCCCTCCATGTGGCTGCTGAGGTGGCCCGGCAACGCGCGACGACGAACATGAACCAGCAGGGAGCGGAGCAAGCAGGATGACGACAGTGCACCCCTATACCGTTCTGGCGCGCGTCTACGATGCGGTCATGGCCCACGTCGATTATGAGGGCTGGGCGGATTATCTCCTTCACGTGACCGACGACGTCCTGGATATGCCCGAGGCGCCTATGCGCGTACTCGAACTGGGCGCAGGCACGGGATTGTTGACAGAAGCGCTTCTGGCAGCCTCTGATTGGCACATCACGGTATCGGATCGGTCGGAGGACATGCTGTCTGCCGCGCAGGCCCGACTTGCCGGCTTCACGGAGCGTACGGCCATCGATCCCATCGATTTCAGTGGTCCGTGGAAGGCGATGGGGGCGCCATTTGATCTGCAGCTGCTGCTCTACGACGGGTTCAACTATCTGCTGCACCCCGAGCAGGTAGGACACCTCTTCGAGGGTGTGCGAACGGCTGGAAAGCCGGGAAGCCTTTTCCTGTTTGATCAGAGTACCCCTCACAACTCGATCAACAATGCGGATTTCTTCGAGGATGAGGGCAAGGCCGGTGCCTTCAGCTACCATCGCAGCAGTCTCTTCGATGTCGAACAGGGCATGCACACGACTACCTTTGAAATCAAAGGACCCGAGGGCGGATTCACCGAGGTCCATCGTCAGCGGGCGTGGACCCTGGATCAGGTCTCGGCCTTGCTTGCTCGGCATGCATTGGAGGTCGTAGAGGCCTTCGATGGATTCAGTCTGGATCCGGCTCACGAAGAAAGCGAACGCATCCACTGGGTTGTGCGTATTCTCGATGCATGAGGTGCGGGGTCGCCACCCCCTTCGAAGGACCAAGACGTATATTCGGCTCTCAGATCTCCGACAAGTACCCTCCGGCCCCAGCCCCCTTTCGCCGTGATTGAGCTTTCGAATGTGACTGTTTCTCATGCGATGCCCGGGAAGCGACGCCGGGTCGTGCTCGAAGATGTTTCGCTTCGGGTCGAGCGGGGGGAACTGGTTTACCTGGTGGGGCCCACGGGAAGCGGCAAGAGTTCACTGTTGAAGCTGCTCTACATGGAGATGCAGCCTGACTCGGGCGTGGTTCGTGTGGCGGACTACCGATCAGACCGCATCAAGCCCTCCGAAACGCCGTTTCTCCGGCGAAGCCTCGGTATCGTGTTCCAGGACTTCCAGCTGCTGCCGGATCGAAGTGTTTTCGACAACGTTGCCTTCGCGCAGTACGTGACGGGGCACCGGGGCAAGGCCGTAAAGAGCAAGGTGATGCATGTTCTCTCCCGGGTCGGCCTTTCCCACAAGCTTCGCCAGTACCCGCATCAGTTGAGCGGCGGGGAGCAGCAGCGGGTAGTCATTGCGCGCGCCATCATCAACGACCCGTGGATCATCCTGGCAGATGAGCCAACGGGCAACCTGGACCCGACGGTGGCCGAGGAAATCCAGCGCCTGCTGATCGGGCTGCACCGCAGTGGCATGACGGTTGTCATGGCAACCCACGACTATCGACTGGTGCGCAGTTTTCCTGCCCGCACCCTGGCCGTCATGAACCGGCGCATCGTGGAAGTAGACCCCAGTTCGCTCTCGGGGTAAGACTGCGCAGACCCGATGCGAGGGGTTTCGCGCTGCACGCTTCGTTTGCTAGGCCATCATCATCGGGTTATATTTGCCGCTGATTGATTTTAAACGGCTTTTCGGGGAGTTGACGGTGAGCACGGTCGATGGGCGAATCGGTGGGACGAGGATCATGCACAGAACCGTTCGGAGCGTGTCCCAGCATGCCTGACGGCGCCACCGACTGCCGGAAACTTTACGCCAAAGCCAGTGATCCACAAACGGGAGCCTGATGTCTGTCGAGCATGGCGTACCCTTCAGAGGCCCCGATACCTGAGGTGCGTTGTCGTACCTGCCACTCCGTAGGCTGCATCACAGCCACACGCCATAACCGGAACCAAAACCCTTCTCCATGGAACTCCTTGAGCACTTTATCGGGATTGTTGGCGGTTTTCTATCGCCCATCCTCGTCGTTGGCCTCCTGAGTGCAGGTGCCTTCCTGACCATCCGCCTCGGTTTCATCCAGCTTCGTCGGCTCGGACACGGCTTTGCCGTAACAACCGGAAAGTACGATGATGATAGTACGCCAGGCGATGTGTCCCACTTCCAGGCCCTGACAACGGCCCTCTCGGCCACCGTCGGAACCGGTAACATCGCGGGTGTTGCGCTGGCCATCCACTGGGGCGGCCCGGGAGCTCTGTTCTGGATGTGGGTGACCGCCTTGTTGGGTATGGCCACAAAGTATTCAGAGGTCACACTGGCCCAGCACTACCGCATCAACATGGATGGCGCGGCCAAGTGGGAGGGCTCCGTGGCGGGCGGTCCCATGTATTACATCGAGAAAGGCATCAAGGACGTATTCGGCTGGAATTGGAAACCAGTGGCCATGTTCTTCGCCTTCATGCTCATGATTACCTCGTTCTTTACGGGTAATGCCATCCAGTCCAATACGATCGCAACCCAGGTGGCCGACAACTTCGGTATCGATACCTGGATAACTGGCCTGGTTACGGCCGCCATCGTCGGATCGGTCATCATCGGGGGAATCTCCCGCATCGGCCGGGTAACCGGCATTCTGGCGCCTGTCATGGCGGCCATCTACGTGACGGCTGCCCTGGTCGTGCTCGTCCTGAACTTCCAGGAGGTCATTCCGGCCTTCGGCACCATTGTCAGTGAAGCCTTCAATCCGACCGCCGGTGTGGCCGGAACAGGTATGGGGGTATTTCTCTTCACGCTGCAGTACGGGGTTCAGCGCGGGCTCTTCTCGAACGAAGCGGGGCAGGGATCGGCGCCCATCGCGCACTCGGCTGCCAAAACCGACGAGCCGGTATCTGAAGGCGTGGTTGCCCTTCTCGAGCCATTCATCGACACGATCGTCATTTGCACGATGACGGGTCTGGTCATCGTATCGACAGGGGTGTTCGAGGCCAAGGTGCCCACCACCATCGATCTGAATGATGGCAACATTTCCTTTGTTCAGTACGATGCGGACGGCATGCACCAGGGAGCCGATGAACCGGCTACGATCACGGTCACCCAAGGTGTACCGACCACGGATAATGGCTCCCTTTTCGCTTATTACGACATTTCTGTCGACGGATTCTTTACCGATCAGGCCCAGACGGTGCCCTTCTCAGGTACCATCTTCATGGATCATTCCGAGCGGGGGCCACACGCCATCAGCGAGGATGGCACTGAATACGAAGTCCTCTATGGCGATGCTGCCCGGAACAGCTCCCCGCTGACGACGCTGGGCTTCGAACAGGGTCTCGAGCCGATCGGACTGGGATGGCTGGGCAAATGGGTCGTACTGGCCTGTGTATTCCTATTCGCCGTATCGACGGCCATTTCATGGAGCTACTACGGGGACCGGTGCGCCAACTACCTCTTCGGCAAGAAGGCCATCCTGCCCTTCAAGTTCGTCTTCCTCATTTTCCACTTCCTGGGTGCAGTCGTTGCTGTGACCACGATCTGGGATCTGGGAGACATCGCGCTCTCGCTGGTCACCCTGCCCAACGTCATCTCCTTGATTCTGCTCTCAGGACTGCTCAAGAAGATTACTGACAGTTACTTCGAGCGCAAGCCTTGGGAATCCGAGGGCCACGTCTAGTCGGCTGAGGGCCGGGACAGGCAACAGTTCCTGTAGCCTGTCCCGGCCCGACGCTGTCATACCCTATGGATCACGTACACGTCATCGATCACCCGGTCCTGCAGCGGGATCTGACCGTGCTTCGACGCGCCGACACGACCTACGGCGTTTTTCGCTCCACCCTCTCTGATGTGTCCTCCATTCTGGCCTACGAAGCGCTTCGGGGCATCCGGATGCGGGAAATCCGCATCGAGACACCACTGGAAGAAACAACCGGCTTCGAAGTAGCTGAGTCCGTCGTAGTCGTGCCCATTCTTCGTGCGGGTCTGGGGATGGTGGATGGATTTGTCCGTTTTCTTCCTGAGGCCCGGATCGGTCACCTGGGCATGTACCGGGATGAAGAAACGCACGAACCCGTCGACTATTACTCGAGCATTCCGTCCCAGATCGACGAGTCCTTGGTGTTCGTCGTGGATCCGATGCTGGCCACCGGAGGAAGTGCGGCGGGTGCCATCTCCCATCTGAAGCAGGTCGGGGCTCGCTCCATCGTCCTGGTCACGCTGGTCTCGGCGCCGGAGGGCATCTCCCATGTGTACAGCAAGCACCCCGATGTAACGCTGGTAACGGCTGTCATTGATCGGGAGCTGGATGGGAACGCCTATATCCGACCTGGTCTGGGAGATGCCGGGGATCGCATTTTTGGAACCAATTAAGCCCATTATGCCACGTCGCATCCTTTCTGTCCTGCTGCCCCTGTTGCTTCTGGTGCCCTCGTCGCGGGCGCAGGACGTCGAGATCCATGTGCCACAGGTCGTCCTTCAGGACATCGGATTTGAGGTCGTACTGGCCTCTGTCGGGGCCGATACGCTGGGCGCAGAGGTCTATGCCGTGGCCGGAGCTGGCGCTCCCGTGCCCTTCCTGTGGAGCGACGAGGATGAGGCCTGGGTGGCCTCCGACGTCACGGTTGCGGACACGGGGCAGCAGGAGCTGACCATCTTCCGGGCGGGAGAGCCGGCATTCGTCCAGAGCGTTCGAAGCATCTCCGGTTGGTGGGCCATCGTGCCGCCGCTCCTGGCCATTGCCGTGGCGCTGGCGTTCAAGCGCGTCATTCCGGCGCTCTTCCTCGGACTGTGGGTTGGCGCCTTTACCGTAGCCGGCTTCAGCCTCAAAGGCGCTTTCTTGGGGCTTCTGAACGCGTTTCAGGTGTATGTGCTGGCCGAGTTCACGGATGCGGGACACGCCTCCATCATCCTTTTTACCCTCATGATCGGGGGGATGGTCGGCATCATTTCCCGCAATGGGGGGATGCAGGGCGTGGTGAATCACATCGTGAAGTGGGCCAGCAGTCCCCAGCGTGGACAGCTGGCTACCAGCGCTCTGGGGCTTGCCATCTTCTTTGACGACTATGCGAACTCGCTGGTGGTTGGAAACACGATGCGCCCGGTCACGGACAAGTTGCGGATATCCCGGGAGAAGCTGGCCTATATCGTGGACTCGACGGCCGCGCCGGTCGCCTGTATTGCCCTCGTCACAACGTGGATCGGATACGAGGTGGGTTTGATTGGCACGGCTGTTGCCAAAGTGGATGGTCTGGAGGGCTCTGCTTACGGCTTTTTCCTCTCATCCATCCCCTATTCGTTCTATCCCATCCTGGCCATCTTCTTTGTTTTCCTGACGTCCTGGAGTGGGCGTGACTTCGGGCCGATGCTGCAGGCGGAGCGCCGGGCCCGCTCCACAGGCGAGGTACTTCGCGAGGGCGCTCAGGTCGATGAGGCCGCCACGGGAAAGGAGAATCTGCCCAAAGAGGGGATTCCACATCGGGCCATCAACGCACTGATTCCGGTTGCCGTGCTCATTTTTGGTGTGTTGGGCGGATTGCTGGCCACCGGAGAGGGGGATACGATCCAGGCCATCATCAACTCGTCGGATTCGTACACCGCACTCATGTGGGCTTCCTTGCTCGGTGTTTTTTCTGCTGTCCTCCTGACGTCGACGCAGCGGTTGATGAACATCGGTGAGATCGTGGAAGCTTGGTACTCCGGGCTCAAGGGTATGCTCTTTGCCATGATCATTCTTGTACTGGCCTGGGCGCTGTCCGCCATAACGGAAGATCTGCACACCGCCTCCTATCTGGTCTCCATCCTTGGAGAAACCCTTCCCGCGGGCATCGTCCCTGCGGTCGTGTTCCTCCTGGCAGCCGCAACGGCCTTTGCAACGGGTTCGTCATGGGGCACGATGGGTATTCTTCTCCCGCTCGTCATTCCGCTTGCCTGGGCCGTCATGGTCCTCAATGGCGAAGCAGCTGTCGGAGACTACCACATCCTGTATTCGACCATCTCCTGTATTCTGGCCGGCTCCGTTTGGGGTGACCACTGTTCGCCCATTTCGGATACCACCATCCTTTCGTCCATGGCCTCCGGATGCGACCATATCGATCATGTCCGTACACAGCTTCCCTACGCGCTAACCGTGGGTCTCGTGGCCTTGGTCGTGGGCACGATCCCGGCCGGGTTCGGAATGAACCCATGGATTGCCTATCCCGTCGCCATCGCCATCCTGATTGCCATCAACCGGCTGATTGGGCGTAGCACGGAGCATGTCGATGGCGTGGCCACCTGATACCATGAAAGAGACAGACCACTACAGCCATGAACTGGATTGACGCCGACGATCGTCCCTGGGGGCGATGGGAAGAATACCTCAATGAAACGGGATACCGGGTCAAGCGCATCATCGTCCACCCGGACCAACGGCTTTCCCTCCAACGGCATGAGAAGCGGAGCGAGCACTGGGTCATCGTGGCCGGTAGCGGTCGCTTCACGCTGGATGACTCGGTGACGGATGTATCGCCTGGGGACACGGTCTTCATTCCCGTGAGGGGCATTCATCGCATTGAGAATCCGGGTCCGGACAACCTGATCATCATCGAAACCCAGCTAGGAATCTGTGATGAAGACGATATCGAGCGCCTGGAAGACGACTACGGACGTGATTGACCTGCGCTGACTTCGGTCTTGATTCACGTGCTCCGTGATGTGCGCTGCAGGTGGCGTGTCGACATGGTTACCCCGATGACGAGGAACACATAGTAGCCAAGGATGCGCCACGTGATGAGCGAGGGTACGATGAGCGCCGGGCTCGGCAACAGGTCCCCGAAGAAGAGGGCGTAGAGTCCTTCGATTCCACCCGCCCCGCCGGGCGTTGGCATGATGAGGGATGAAATGGTCTGGGCGATGGAGCGCATGATCAGGAGCAAGGTGTCCACGTCGGGCACGAAGCTCATGATCACGAACACAGCCAGAAAGTAGCGGGCCAACCAGGTTCCGGCCGTGAGGAGGAACCCACGCAGGAAAAAGTCGCTCTTCTGCTTACGCAGTACGCTGGCCCGGACCATGAACTGCTCCATTTCGCCCAGCACCCTGCTGCGGAAACGCCGCAAGAAGGGTATGCGCAACACGCCCGATGCCAGGCGGGACAGCAATTCCGGACGGAAGAGGGTCGCGTAGGCAAAAATACCCGCATACGCCATCAGGCAAACGAAATAGATGGTAGCCGTCCACAAGCCAAGCCGACCAGCTGCCATCGGAATGACTTCCATGGAGACCGATGCTGCCAGGATGACCGGTACAGAAAGCGCGAACCACACCTGATCGAGCAGCATGACGTAGGTCATCAGTGCCGAGGCATCTCCTACGGCAATCGGACCCCGGCGGGAGGCTTTCGTCTCCATCGAAGTGACCCGCGATTCCCGGGCGATGTAATACGCTGTCAGTGGTGCGCCACCGACCACGCTGGGGGAGATGTTGGAGGCAAAGTCCCACATCAACTGGCACCTGATGCCCGCCGCGAATCCAAGGGAGTGCCGTGACACGAAGCTGATGCGCCACCCGCCGAAGAGGATGCGCGCGCCAGTCATACCGACAGCGGCAGCCATGATCCAGGGATTTACAGCTTCCGCGAACCGGGAGAAGCCCCCCTCATCCCATGTGTACCAGGCAATGATGGCGAGTACTCCAAGCCCGAGCGCCAAGGGAAGGATCAATCCGCGCAGGGACACCGTGGGAACGGTCGTGTCCGACTCCAGCCCGTGGTCAGACAGCGGTGCGATGGCGCCCAAAGGGGGTGTCACGGGAACGGCAGCTCCCGGGGTGGAAGGCGCCGCAGAATATGGCTCGGAATGATGCGTATCGTCGGGCATGGGAGCCTTGAAAGGGGCCGTGTGGCGCCGGAACGAGGGAGGGCCTGTCGGGTTCAGGCCGGAGGCGAATTACGATCTGACCGATCTGGAGTTTCAGTAGCAGGTATCCCTCATGGCCGTGACGCGTTACACGAAGGCCGATCTCCACATGCATTCAACGGCATCGGATGGTCGAATGGCTCCGGGTGAACTGGTTGCCGAGGCCGTTCGTGGCGGCTTGGAACTGGTCTCCTTGACGGATCACGACACGCTCTCGGGCTGGCCTGCCTTTCGTGCGGCCGCGGAGGCGGCAGGTCTGGCCTGTGTACCGGGCGTGGAGATCAGTGCGCGGCAGGCGGGTGTGGAAGTCCACATGCTGGGCTACGGGTTTGATCCCGATCATCCGGCACTGCTCGCCTTTTTGGCAGTGCAGCAGGAGCGGCGCAATGAACGCGCTCTTGGCTTTCTCGGAGTGCTCAAGGAAGGGGGGCATCTGCCGGAACACGTGCAGCTTGATGAGGCACCCGACGGGACATCGTGGGCGCGGCCGCACATTGCCCGCCTTCTTATCGAGCATGGGCCGGTGGACACCATGGATCAGGCGTTCGATCAGTTCCTGGTTACCGGAACGGATACCTTTGTACCCAAACCGCTGCCCTCGGGAGCCGAGGCCATCGAGGTCATCCACGAGGCCGGAGGCATCATCGGACTGGCGCACCCCGGGCATCATGTGCCGCATCAAGTGGTGTGCGCCCTGATTGAATCCGGGCTGGATGCCATCGAGGTGGTGCATCCGTCCCACGATCGCATGCTCGAGCGCTACTACTTTTCTTTGGCAGAGCGGTTCGGGCTGCTCATGACCGGAGGCTCTGATTATCATGCCAGGAAGGGCCATCGTGCCCCTGCTCTGGGTGAGCGGTGGTTTACTCCCGAGCCGGACCTTCTGAACGCATTTTGGACCCATTGATGCAGCGCGGCGTTCGTCTTTCCTTACAACGCTTCTCCGTCTGTGAACCTCGACGCATGAGCCGATTGCATCGCACTTTCCTGCTCTGTCTGCCAGGATTGCTCCTGATCGGATGGGTACCGGGCCGCTCGGCTCAGGCCCGACAGGTCAATGAATGGGAGGCCCACACGTCCCTTAGTGAAGCGACCGACCTCGTGGTTTCCGGCGCTCGTGTATGGGTTGCGACGACAGGAGGGTTGTATGCGGTAGATCCTCAGCTCGGTGATATTGCTCGCTGGACGGTCGTGGATGGGTTGTCCAACGTGGGCGCCTCGGCGCTCGACGAGGATCCGGGCCGTGGCCAACTCTGGGTGGGATATGACGATGGCTTATTGGATCGTATCGACACGGTCAGTGGGTCCATCCGTACCTACCGGGATATCGCGCGGGCCGATCAATATCCTTCGCGCGGCATCAATCGCCTTCGGGTGGTGGGGGACTCCCTGTTCGTGGCCACGCAGTTCGGCGTGGTCGTGTTCGACCCGGTACGCAACGAGGTCAGGGATTCCTTCGACCGGTTTGGCACGATGCCCGTCGGGCAGGAGGTGCATGATGTCCTGGTGGATGCCACCGTTCTCGGGCAACCTGCCGTCTGGATTGCCACGGACGAAGGCGTAGCCGTGGCGCCCCTGGACGGGCGGAATCTGAAAGATCCTTCTTCGTGGCAGACTGAGACGGTGGGGTTCGCATCTCAATCCATTCCTGCCCGATCGCTTGGCGTTTTGGATGGAGCCCTGTTCGTTGGAACGGAGGTGGGTGTGTACGAGCGCGAAGACGTCGGTACGTTTCGTGACCTCGGCATAACCAACCGTCCGGTGACCCGCCTGGAAACCGGCACAGGATTCCTGGCAGGCAGCGCCACCTTCACCGTTGTGTTTGTTCGCTCTGGAGGGATGTCCTCTGCCCATGGGATTGCCGACTTCGGGTTTCCGGTGGCGGTGGATGCAGCTCCTGACGGATCCATCTGGGTGGCCGACAATGCCAACGGCATAGGGCGAATCAGCGTGCCCGATCCTGCTCAAGGGTCTGTGGTCCCGGATGCCTTCTGGCTCCCGAAAGGACCTGCTGACGGCACGTTTTCCGGAGTGTCGATTTCTGGGGAAGGCGATGTCTGGCTGGCCGGGGTGAACGAGCCGGGCACCGGATTCTACAGGTTGGACGACCAGGGGGAGTGGACCACCTGGTCCTCCTCGCTAACGCCTGAATTAGCCGGAAAAGGGGCCTTTGTCCAGATTCACGCCGGGGCCGACGGGGTAGGTTGGGCCGGATCGGAGGGTGGGGGAATCGCTCGCGTGGAGGCCGATGGCACGGTTACGTTATACGGTCCAGACAATTCTTCCCTGTTGCCGGCAACGGGGACAGCGGACTTCATTATCGTGGGCGGTGTACACGAGGATGGGCAAGGCAATCTGTGGGCCACGACGCGCGCCTCTTCCCGGCCGCTTCACGTTCGTCTGGCCGATGGCACCTGGTCCTCTTTTGGCCCCAAGGTCGGGCAGGGACTGTTGTCCAGCTCGACAGCCTACGGTCGTATTTTTGTCGACTCTTTCGATCAGAAATGGATCATCATCCGGCGGGAGACCAACTTCCAGCAGAAAAAGGGGCTGATGGTCCTTGAAACGGGTATTCCGGACAATCCGGCCGATGACGAGTTCCGGTATTTTGATACACGCGGCGCAGCAGGACAGGGTCTTCCCTCGATCAGCGTGAACGCCGTGGCGGAGGACCGGGATGGACTGGTATGGATTGGCACGGACAGTGGTCCGGCCTTCTTTATCAACACGGGCATCGTGGCGCGCGACGCATCGGCCATCCCCATCTGGCCACAGTGGGCGGATCGCTCGCAAGGCACGTTCGTGCTGTTCGGTCTGACCATCAACGATATTGCGGTGGATCCTGCTGGTCGCATCTGGTTTGCCACCAACGACGGCGCCTGGCTGATTGAAGCGGGCGAGGGGGGGTACGACCTTGTGGAGCATTTCACATCGGACAACTCGCCACTGTTCTCCGACGAGGTGCTGTCCGTGGATGTCGATGCCTCCACGGGTAACGTGTTCTTCTCGACAGACCGTGGACTGCTTTCCTATGCCTCAGACGCCATTGCGCCCGTACAGGAGGCGGGCGAACTGATGGTCTTTCCGAACCCTATCCGTATTGCTGACCTCTCCAATCCGAGTGTGTATGTGGAAGGACTCGTACCTGCCACAGACATTCGAGTGGTAACGCCGGCTGGGCATCTGGTCCGCAGGATGCAGGCTCGGGGCGGGCGCACACGGTGGGACCTTCTGGACGAAGAGGGCAACCGGGTGCGATCAGGAGTGTACCTGATCATTGCTGTCGGGCAGAATGATGAGGGCACGTCGGTGGGCAAAGTCGTGGTCATCAACTGAGGGCGTACGGTCCTACGTGCCATGCGCGGCACCTGCTCTTGTAGTTTCCCGGCTGGTGTCCACCAAAAGTTCAACGTTTCCCGGGTTGAACCGCATTCGGCCGAGGCCCTATATTTTCAGTCTTCGAATTCACGGTGGTCGTAGCTCAGTTGGTTAGAGCGCCAGGTTGTGGCCCTGGAGGTCGGGGGTTCAAATCCCCTCGATCACCCCAATCGCTGCGATGAGTCGGCAAGGCCGATCTCACCGTGAGCTCAGAAAATGCCGCGTTCGTCTAGGGGTTCAGGACGCCGCCCTTTCACGGCGGTAACACGGGTTCAAATCCCGTACGCGGTACTACGAAGACCCGGTTGGCCACAAGGCCGGCCGGGTCTTTGTTATTTTGTGAGTATCCACGGGTGGAGCACGCCATCATCCAGAGTATCCCAATGAACATCCTGACCATCGAAGACCTGCGGAAGTCCTACGGAACGAAGCCGCTCCTGCAGTCCGTCACGTTCGGTCTGGAGGATGATGAGAAGATGGGACTCATCGGGGCCAACGGCTCGGGCAAGACCACGTTGATGCGCATCATTGCTGGCATGGAGAAGCATGACGGTGGGCGATTGATGCTGCAGAACAATGCCCGTGTTGCCTTCCTGCCCCAGAATCCGGTGTTCGATGATTCGCACACGATCCTGGACGCCGTCTTCGATCAGGGCGATCCGCTGCTGAGGCTCCTCCACGACTACGAAGAGGTATCGTACGCGCTTTCAACTATGGAAGAGGTCGACGAGAAACTGCTGGCCCGCATGTCCGACCTGAGCCACCAACTGGATGTGACGGGCGGCTGGGACCGGGAAGCCAGTGCCAAAGCCGTGCTGGACCGGCTGGGACTCAAGGACATGGATGCCATCGTGGGAACGCTCTCTGGCGGTCAGCGCAAGCGGGTGGCGCTGGCTCGAGCCCTGGTGTTACAACCGGATCTGTTGCTGCTTGATGAGCCGACCAACCACCTCGATACCGAGACCATCGCCTGGCTGGAATCGTATCTGGCCGGGTATCCGGGCGCGCTGCTTCTTGTTACCCACGATCGCTATTTCCTTGACCGGGTCACGAACCGCATGCTCGAAGTAACGCCGGAAGGCGTCATGAAGTACGAGGGCAACTACTCCCGCTACCTGGAGCTGAAGGAAGATCAGGAGCGATTGAAAGAGGCCACCGAGCGGACGCGGCAGAACCTGGCGCGGCGGGAGTTGGCGTGGCTACGGCGCGGACCCAAAGCCCGAACATCCAAGGCCAAATACCGTGTCGAACGGGCGCAGGCGCTTCAGGAAAGCACGGGGTCCGGACCCGATGCGAAGCTTCAGTTGGCGGCAGCGTCAACCCGCCTGGGCAAGAAGGTGCTGGAGCTTACGGACCTCTCCAAAGCCTACGGCGAAAAGGTGCTCATCAAGCAATACTCCCGGCTGATTGCGCGTACCGACCGGCTGGGCATCATCGGGGAGAACGGGACGGGAAAGACGACCCTGTTGGATATGATTGCAGGCAAGGTAAAGCCCGACGAAGGACACGTCGAAACGGGCGAGACTGTGGTGATCGGGTATTTCGACCAGGAAGGACGTCCTCTCAACGACGAACTGCGGGTCATCGACACGGTGACCGAGGTGGCGGAGAATGTCCGCACGGCCGACGGGTCCGTCATCACGGCCAGCCAGATGCTCGAGCGATTCCTCTTTCCGGGGTCCGTCCAATACACGCCCGTCGCCAAGCTGTCGGGTGGGGAGCGTCGGCGCCTCCATCTCCTGCTGGTTTTGATGGAGGCGCCCAACATCCTTTTGCTGGACGAGCCCACGAACGATTTGGATATTGCCACGCTGGCTGCGCTCGAGGAATATCTGGATACGTTCGACGGCGTCCTGATCGTGGTGTCGCACGACCGGTGGTTTCTGGACCGGACCATCGATCACCTGCTGCATTTCGAAGGTGATGGGTCCATTCGGGAGTACCCGGGCGATTATTCCGCCTGGCTGGAGGTGCGTACGCAGGAGAAGCGCATCGAGGAGGCAGCCGCCAAGAAGAAAAAGGCGAACGCCGCCCCGAAAGGTTCAACCAAAGCTGTGTCCTCGGGCCCTGCAAAGCTGTCCTGGAAGGAGAAGAAAGAGCTCGAGGAGACCGAGCGGCGGATCGAAGCGGCCGAGGAGCGCAAGGCCGGGATCGAGGAAGAGCTGGGTTCGGGCATTACGGACATGGAAGCCATCACGGCGCTGTCCGAGGAATTGGGCGCCTTGATGAAAGCCATGGAACAGGACATGGACCGCTGGGCGGAGTTGGCGGAACGCGCTTGACATGACGCGGCGCGGCCGGCGAATGCCGGCCGCGCCGCAGAAAGCCCAAGAAAGCCGACGTCAGTCCGCGTCGAGCATGCCATCGATGCGCTCGACGACATCCCTCAAGTGCAGGCGCGTGGCGTCATCGCTGGCCAGCCGGATGTTGCGCTCGGCTTTTGTACGAATATCTTCGAGCTGCGCGCGCGCTGCTGGCCGGATGTCAGACTGCGACATGTTCACGCCCGTGCCATAGAAGAAAGCCAGGTTGGAGCCAATGGTCGTATCGCTTGTCATCAGGTTCTCCAGTTGGTCCAGATGACCGCGTTGCAGGTTACGTCGGAACGTGTCGATGGACGGGGCGGCCTGACTGAACTCGGACCATACGGCATCTGTTACATCACCCATGAACGCGAGCATGGAATAGGCGCCATCGCCGTCGATGGCCTCCGCTTCGACCATGCGCTGCAAACGGGCGGGATTCAACACACTGCCGAGGATGCTGACCTGTCGGGAACGCAGCCGATCCACCGCACCGGCCGGCTCAATACGCCGCAAGATGTCCGGGTTCAGCATCCAATCAGGCGTAGTGAAGACATTGTCGCTCAGGAACGCCAGTGCATCGCGCTGCCGATGCGCTTCCACTACCCTATACACCGGTCCTTCCTGATCCGACGCCTTGGGCGTGACCTCAACACCCCCGATGACCGTCACCACGTGACCCATGTATCGGCTCCACATCCCCTGCAGTTCGCCATAAATTTCATCCAGGTCCGCATAGCCCACCCCGTCGGTCGACGTCCAGTCGATCAGGTTCGGAACGACGCGCTTGAGATTGGCCACCGCGTAGCCACTGGCCTTTACCGGGTCATCGCCCATGTCCTCGGTCTGGGCCTCGGGGTTGAAGTGCGTGCTGCTGGCAAAACGGTACATCTTGTTGTCGGCGTGCGCTTCGATCAGCGCGTCGAGCATCGGTTTTTCATCCTGTGGAGACGTGATGTCCGGATACCAGCGATAGCCCCACTCGATGGAATACCGGTCGTAGGGCCCCACCTTGCGCACGAAACGCGTGACGCCATCGCCCGGCTGGGCGATATAGTTCTGGCGCGTGTAGTCCATGATGGTCGGTGCCACGCCGTACTCAGACGTGAACGTCGGGGAGCGCAGCGAGTCGACCGGGAAGGCCGACGAGGCAATCATGTTGTGGGGCAGACCGAGCGCGTGTCCGATTTCGTGAGCAATGACCTGCCGCATGGTTTCGCCGATCAGTTCATCATCAATCATCAGGGAGCGCGCCTGCGGGTTGGCCGCACCCGTCTCGATCATCAGGCGGTTGCGATAGGAACGGATATGGTTGTGGTACCAGATGATGTCCGACTCGATGATTTCGCCTGAGCGCGGATCAGAAACGCTGGGACCCGTGGCGTTGCGCGTCGTGTTGGCCACATAGCGCATGGTGGAGTAGCGCGCATCCTCGGGATCCCAGTCCGGATCCTCTTCGGGCGAAGGCGCCTCCTTGGCGATGATGGCGTTCTTGAAACCCGCAGCCTCGAACACCCACTGCCAGTCTTCGATACCCTTCAGGAAATAGGGGCGCCACTTCTCGGGCGTGGCCGGATCCAGGTAGTAGACAATTGGCTTGACGGGTTCAACCAGCTCTCCGCGAGCATAGGCCTCGGGATCCGAGGGCTCCAGGCGCCAGCGGCGGATGTAGCTGTATTCCGCAGCTTTTTGCTGCTCGGATCCGAAGTCAATCTGCGACACGGTGAAATATCCGACCCGCGGATCCTCCAGGCGCGGCATCATGGGCTCTTCTGGAAGCAGGATCATGGACTGGAACATCTGCATGCTGATCGTGCCTGTCCAGGAATTCGACGGCGGCTCGGTGGCGTCATAGGTCAGCGTGTGCTTGACGTTGACGTTGATGGGAAAGCTCTTGACCTCGTCTACAAACGATCGCGATGTATCCAGGCGACGTACCCGGAAGCGAGTCCTCAAGGAAGGGGACATGCCCGTCATGGCTGGGATGTCCGACGAGTAGAGGTCCGTCACATCGATGACCACGCCGCTGCTGTCCGGGGTCACGGCCTCGATGTCGAATGCCCCGATGATGGGCTGGAAATTGTTGCTCTGCACCGAAAGAGCCACCGGCAGGGAGTCGGCGGCGACGCTTGTGTAGGATTGCGAGCGCAGCAGGATCTGGTTGCCCTTGCGCTCCCATCGGATCACATTTTCGCCCGTCTTCGAACCTGCGTTCATGAAGCCACTGATGTTGGCCGGGATCTTGGCAATGCGCGAGACGAGCAGCATCTCCCGGCCCAGCAGCGAATCCGGAATCTCGAAATAGATCGTGTCCTCGTTGCGATGGGTCGTGAAGAGGCCGTCATCGGTCACGGTGTCACCCGTCACGATCTTCTCGTAGTCGGACGCGGCTTCGGCTTTCTTGTCAGAAGCCGGGTCTGCGGTGGATTCAGACATGACCTGTCCCGTGGCCTGGCAGCCGGAGAACAAGCCGATGAAAACGAGGAGGGTGAGCAGTCTCTTCATGACAGGGAGTGGCTTCATAACAAGGTCAAGGAGTTGGGTGATGATGGGTCAGGCGGGTTCAGGATGGACGACGTTCCACTGCTGGGAGCTGCTCATCCAGAAGCGTAAAGCGATGGCTGCCACAAGCGGAATGACCGCGGAGGGCATCGCGTCGAAAAATGCCAGCTGCAGCAGAAGGGCCACTCCCGCCACGATGGCACTGGCACGCAGATACATCTGTAGTCCGGGCATACGCTCCCACCAGAGGGCGGCTATCAGGTGGGTTGGTACGGCCCACAGCAGGTCGGCATTCCAGGCTGTTACCCAATGCTGCGTGCCCACCCACATAAGAAGCAGGAACAGTCCTGCACTGCCCAGGGCGCCAAGCAGGAATCGATCCAGGGCGGAGGGACCGCCACCCACGCGCAGTGTGTGAAGGACAATGAGGATGCTGATGGCCCAGAAGAGCCACTCTGAGCGGGTGAAAGCAGGTTCGACTGGCTCCCATGCCAGATCGAGCAGGGTTCGTGTCTGCCGGATCAGGGATTCACCCTCGGGTGTCGTTGCTTCATCGAGAAGATCCTCGAGCGCCAGGGGGAGAAAGGCCCGATCCTTTGCGCTCACGATCCTGTCCATGGGAGAACCAAAAACCAGATCGATACCCAACCCCAGCCACGCTTCCCCATGCAGATAGGTACCCACCATACTCCGGTACGTAACCTCGTCGCCTGCCGGGACACGCTGCACGGCATCCACCGCCAGGAGAAGGTCCAGGATGCGCGTCGAGCAATTGTCCCGCACAAAATCGTAAGCATAGGCCCGGTTCTCTGGTCGCATATTCTCCAACAAGAGCTCCCAGATGGCCTGTTTCTTGTTCTGGTCAAGGCGAAGCTCCTGCTCCACGATGCCCCGCTCCTCGGCTTGGGCCCCCATTACGAAACGAGACAGGGGCTCCACACTGAGCGTATACTGCATGTCTCCGTAGGCGAAGCGGGGGATGAACCAGGGCCTGCTCGGATCGAACGTGCCCCAGTTGAATACCGCATCGATGCCTGTGTCCGGGTCCATGACCCGTAGGGCAGAATGTCCCCACAGCGAGTGTACCGCCGTGCCGGGATTGACGGTCAGGACGGATATCCGAGTACGCGGGGAAAGCGAA
>JAFMNH010000023.1 GCA_017859335.1 Rhodothermales bacterium
TACGCGCACTCCCTTCGGTCTGATGACGTTCATCGGGGTCATATCCCTGGCCGGCATTGTGGTGAACAACAATATCGTACTGATTGACTACACCATGCAGCTCAGGGATCGAGGCATGGAGAAGCAGAAGGCGATCATTGAAGCGGGCGCTACGCGTCTTCGCCCCGTACTGCTGACGGCCATGACCACCGTGCTTGGACTGGTGCCTCTCACCTTCGGCATCAATGTCGATTTCGTGGGTCTGTTGACCGATCTGGATCCCAATTTCCAGTTCGGCTCGGAAAACACGCAGTTCTGGGGTCCGATGGGAACGGCCATCATTTCCGGACTGACGTTTGCCACCTTCCTGACACTAGTCATCGTGCCCGTCATGTATTCGGTGTTCGACTCGCTGGCCATCCGGATGCAATTCGCTTTTCGCAGTCCCGAAGATGCAGAGGCCCATCTCGTCTCGGGTCACGGAACGTCGAGTGATTGAATGCGTCTTTGAGGCATCTGCCCCCGTCCCGCATTCGAATCGCAGCGCATGAAACGACTTGAGGATTTCCCGGACGCCCACCTGCGGATCTTTGATAGACCCCCGGTGGACCCGGATGGTGCCATCGATGATGTGTACCTGATCGGAATCTGTGGTACCGGGATGGGATCCCTGGCCGGTCTCTTCCATGAGGCCGGCCACAGGGTCCGCGGGTCTGATGCGGCAACCTGGCCTCCCATGAGCGAACGCTTGGCTGACATGCAGATTCCGGCCAAGGAAGGCTATGATGCCGCCAACCTGGATCCCAAGCCCGGAGTCGTGGTCGTAGGCAACGCCTGTACCCCGACCCACCCGGAAGCCGCCCGGGTCCGTGAGGAAGGGTGGCCGCAGTTGTCCCTGCCGGAAGCCGTTTCGTCTTTCTTCATCCGGGACCGCCGGTCCCTGGTGGTGGCCGGAACGCATGGTAAAACGACCACCACCAGTCTGCTGGCCCACGTATTCCGCTCAGCCGGACGGGATCCGGGATTCCTGGTCGGTGGTGTGATGAACAACGGCAACGTCAGCTATGCCGTCGGCAGTGGCCGGCACTTCATCATCGAGGGGGACGAGTACGACACGGCCTATTTCGACAAACGCCCAAAATTCCTGCACTACAAGCCCCGAACCGGCATTGTCACCTCGGTGGAATTCGACCACGCCGATATCTATGCGTCGATGGAGGATTACCGGGAAGCCTTCGGTCAGTTTGCTACCCTCATTCCCGAGGAAGGCCTGTTGGTGCTATGCGCTGACAACCCGGAAGTGGCCGCTCTCGCCGCAAAAACGCAGGGGCGGGTCAGTACCTATGGCCTGGATCGGACCGATGTGGACGTGACAGCCGTGCGCATCAGCACCGGTTCCGATGGGCAGCGATTCGATTTGATGAAAGGTGGCGTGGTGCAAGGCCGGGTATGGTTACCGCTCAGCGGGCGCCACAATCTCCTGAATGCCTTGGCGGTGGCCACCGTAGCGCTGGATGAAGGACTGTCCATGGACGAAATCGTAGCTGGATTCGGCACTTTCAAAGGCATCCAGCGGCGTCAGCAGATCCGAGGTGAAGCGGGCGGCGTCATTGTTGTCGACGACTTCGCACACCACCCCACCGCCGTTCGAGCCACCGTTCAGGCGGCCGCAGAACGCTGGCCTTCCCGCCGCGTCGTAGCCGTATTCGAGCCCCGATCCAACTCCAGCCGGCGCAAGGTATTTGAAGAGGGCTACGCCACTGCGTTTGATCAGGCAGGAGCGGTGTTCCTGAGTCGCCCGCCATTCCGCCACAATGACCGACAGGAAGATTTCATGGATGTGGACGTGGTTATCGATCGTATTCGAGCGCGACGTATCGCAGCCCACGCGGCGGAGGGTGCTGATGAGCTCCTTCCGCTCATTTTGGACGAGATACGACCCGGGGATGTCGCCCTGATCATGAGCAACGGTGGCTTCGGGGGTATCCATGATCGCTTACTGCGCGCGTTGGATGCCCGTCAGGGCTGATCGCCCCATCCCATGTGGGAATAGTCGAGCCGCGTTCGTAGTGTAGGAGCCCACGACTAACAGCCCTGCGCACTGCCATGAGCCCGGCCAACGCCACTCCA
Source organism: Rhodothermales bacterium (assembly GCA_017859335.1). Classification (GTDB taxonomy): domain Bacteria; phylum Bacteroidota; class Rhodothermia; order Rhodothermales; family UBA10348; genus JAAZVD01. Next base: position 2,110 of record JAFMNH010000023.1, read on the forward strand.
ACCACGTACGCTCTGGAAAAAGCGGTCCGGACGGCCGCTCGCCGGCTCGGCCGAAGCGCCTCGGCCGCCGCCATCGAACAGGAGGCCCTTTCCCTGCTGACCGAGGCCGGGTGGCGACCTACGCAAGAACCCGCGCCGGAACCCTTACCGCAATCCACAAGGGGCGCCTCGCTGGCACCCTCAAGGGAGGAGGCCACTTCGAGATCGGCTCCAACGGCCCATCACACGATCCCAGGTCACGCTGCGCCCCCTGCCCTCAGGCTGCACCTGTCCATCTCGGCCGCCGGTTGCGCCAGCCGCCGACGACCGACACAAAAAGCACGTCTGTACGAAACCCTGCGCTCCTGCCTCCTCCCCCTCGCCCCGCCCTTGAGAAGCGCTACGAGTGTGCACGTCAGGGATACATCCTCCCTCTTCATTGGACATCCGGCTGATGTCCTGGATGAGGTTGTCCAGACGCTGGGCCACGTGGCCGCTGACCTGCACCCTCCGCACATCGTTGGTCCTTTCCTGGACGTGGCGCTACCTGAAAACATCCCTCTGCTCGAGCGCCTGCCGCAGGCGCTCGAGGGTGTATCCTCTGTTTGCCCCATCATTCAGGTCAGAACTCGAGAGAACGGATTCTCACATCATGCGCTTTCGGCATTGGCCTACGCCCTGGCCCTTGTTCAGCCTCGGGCCGAGCCCCGCGGCATGATCCTGTTGACAGCCGACGACTGTGATCGGCGAGCATTCGGTCATCGCGTACACGCGAGCAGCGTGGTAGCCTATCTGAGAGATCCGCTCATTGCTCCGAGTGCGGCCCATGAGCTGCCTGCCATCCCTGAGACCTGGACGAGGGTACCCCATGCGGACCTCCCGCTTTCGCTGACCCGGGGCATCGGACAGACAACCCATTCCCAGGAGGATCGGATACACCCGCTACCAGTAGCCGATGCCGATGCCATCCTCACGCTCATGGATGATGCCTTGCTGAACGGAGCGGCACCCGGCATGCGCAGACATCTCACCCTGATTTATTGACACCATTTCCCAATCCATGATTTCCGTAGCGCCATTACACCTGCCCCTGCGCCATGCCTTCCGTATTGCTCATGGATCGAGTACAGAGCGTACCAACGCGCTCGTGCAGGTCGGGGAGGGACTCGGTGAAGCAGCCCTACCCCCCTACTACCCGACCACCATGGCGGATGTCACAGCCTATGTAGCATCCATAACTCCTGCCTTGGAAAACCTACTGGCGCAGGAAACCATTCCTGTACATTCATTCCTGTCCTCCCTTCCTGCCGGCCCTTCCCCCGCCTTGGCCGCCATCGACATGGCCGTTCATGATGTCCATTGCAAGCGGCTCGGAATTCCCCTTCATACCCTGATTGGGCTCGATCCGGCAGCCATGCCCGTCTCTTCCTACACGCTGCCCATCCCGCAGGACCCGGAATCGTTGGATGCCATGCTCGATGACGTGGCCACGTTTCCTTTCCTTAAGCTGAAGATTGGAAGCGGAAACTTGAAATGGGACGAGGAGATTGTCCGACAGACGCGCTCGCGCTTCGAGGGAACCCTGTGCGTGGATGTGAACGCCGGCTGGACGGTCGATGAGACAGTGGGAATGCTGGATCGCCTGTCGGATCTGGGATTGGCCTTTGTCGAGCAGCCGATTCCGTCGGGCAACATGGCCGATTGGCACCGGCTCCGACAGCTGGCCGGCCAGGATACCATTCCGCTCATTGCGGACGAGAGTGTTCAGAAGCACGCCGATGTGCTGGCTCTTGCCGGCGCAGCCGATGGGATCAACATCAAACTGGCCAAGTGCGGTGGTATCCAGGCAGCACGGGAGCTGATTGCCATTGCCCGATCCCTGGAAATGACCGTCATGGTCGGGTGCATGATCGAGAGCTCCATTGCCATGACAGCCGCAGCCCACCTGGGCCCACTTGTCGATTACCTGGACCTGGATGGACCCATGCACCTTGCCGCGGACCCCTATGAGGGTCTGGATTTCGACGAGGGCACGATTACGCTGCCGGAAAGACCAGGGCTGGGTGTGAGGCCGGCCTCAGGTTCCAGCGCCGGCTGACACGTCAAACACGTAGCGCATCGTTGCCGGGGCGCCACCCCCGGAGGCATGTGTTCGCTCCTCGAACTCGATCCGACCATCGCGGCGGATACTGACGTAACTCGTGCATCGTGTACCGTAGTTCGGCCGGTGAATGAACCGGGGCGACAAGACCCTCTCCTTTTCCAATCCTATGCCTGTATCAGGCAGCAGGTCATCCGATGCCTGTTCTGTATCCATCATGATCGACAACCAGGATGGCTCGGGCTCACCCGCCTCCATGAGGCTGCTCAGCTCCTTCGTTCCCTGACTCACCTTCGGCCAGTCCGAATCAAGGAACGCATTGCTGAGACCATGTAGCCCCTCCGACACGAAACGGGAGCCTGGGCGCAAGCGGTTCGAAAGGTATCCCATGGTCTGCCCATCATATATGAGCAGGTTGAACCCGGCATAAGCCGAAGAGTGGGCTGCCACACGCGTCATGTATGTAGATACGTCATCTTGACCGGCAAGAAAATCCACCGTCAATTCGCCGCGGCTTCGTCCACCCGCTTTCATGTCACGAGGGCTTCTGTAGTTGGTCACAGCTGCAAAACGACCCTGTCTGGAGACACCCATCCAGGTCCCGCCCTTCTCAAGATCCCGTCCGGCCACGATGTCAGGATAGTCCTCCCAGGGCGCAGCCGGAGCCGACGGTCGGTCATGGAATTCATCCCGGTTTGCCAACACGACAAGGGGGTACGCAGCCGATGGATTGAACGAGAAGAGAATCAGACACACGGGCACTACCGCTTGGCACGACGGGTTATGACTAGAATACTGGGAGGATGACCGTTCTGGTTGATCCACTCGTGACGGGCAACGGAAAAATGGGTGGGCGGGAGCTGCCTGCTCCAAGCCAGAAGACCCTCAGCTTCGTCTTGTCCCCCCTCGTGACCCGTATACATGGTCGTGAAAACGACTCCTCCCGGTGACAGTCGATCGATGACCGCCTCATGGGCCCTGCGTGAACTCTGTGGCCGGGTAATGACCGACTTGTCGCTACCGGGTAGGTAGCCCAGATTGAACACCGCGCACGCCAAGCCTGTCCCTTCCTCCAGGACATCCCCAACGAATGCATGCGACATGCAATGGAGGGAGCAACGATCCACCAGACCAGCCTCCACCAACCGGGTCCGCGTGGCGGCTATGGCTTCTTCCTGGATATCCATCCCGACAACCCGACCCTTTGCTCCGACAAGCGATGCCAGAAGTTCTGTGTCGTATCCGTTGCCACAGGTTGCGTCCAGCACGTGGTCTCCCTCCCGGACGTGCGCCCTGAGCATGTGATGGACAAGCGATGTAGCCCTTGTGAACATGGTCGCGCTTATATGAGAGGAGCTGCGTGAATGGCATGAGGATCCCGAAAGCCGGGATCGGACTGTTGTGGGGAGGTCGTATCTTGTCCCATGTCACACGTAATTGCCTGTATCAAAGCAACCCGACTGGTTGCCCTGCCAGATGCTGCTTCAGGACCCCAGTACACCTCTTTCCGTCCAGCTGTCCGGAAAACGTTCATATGATATCGTATTCGACACGTTGGAGGCGCTGCCGGAGGCCATGCGCAAGGCCTCTGTCCGCCCCGGAAAGGTACTGGTAATCACCGATACTAACGTTGCTGGCCTGTACCGTTCCCGCCTCGACGAGATTCTCCAGGGCGATGGTTGGGATCCCTTCATCCTGATGCTGCCGGCCGGGGAGACCACCAAGAGCCCCAAACACCTTCAAGCCATCTACGACGCTGCGCTGTCCTGGCACATCGATCGTCGGACACCGGTGGTGGCCTTCGGTGGGGGCGTCATAGGAGATCTTGCCGGATATGCAGCGGCAACCCTTCTGCGCGGCCTGCCGTTCGTCCAGGTGCCCACATCGCTCATTGCACAAGTGGACAGTGCCATCGGTGGGAAGACCGGTATAAACCATGCCGAGGGTAAAAACCTGATCGGGGCCTTCCATCAGCCAAAACTGGTTTTCGTAGATCCCAAACTCCTATTCACGCTTCCCCGCAGGGAGTGGCACAGCGGTTTGGCAGAGGTCTTCAAACATGCCCTGATCCGGGACGAGGTCCTTTTTGACTGGCTGGAGGCCAATCTACCACAGGTCATTTCGCGTCACCCCGGCATCGTCACTGACCTGGTGTATCGGGCTGCATCGGTGAAGGCTGCCGTGGTCAGCAGGGATGAGCTCGAACACGGCGAACGGATGATCCTGAATTTCGGTCACACGTTCGGCCATGCCCTGGAAAACGTTCTTGGCTACGGCGTACTGACCCATGGTGAGGCCATCATCATCGGGATGCGCGCTGCACTGCAGATGTCACGCAGATTCCATAGTCATCTGGATCAGGCTCGCGTTGAGCAGGTGCTGCGGCAGATCCCAGTACCCCCACTGCCTTCCCCTCCTGGCTCATTCGAGATTCGCAAAGCCATGACCACGGACAAGAAGCGGGATCAGGCACTTTTGCGTTTTATCCTGCTCAAACGGATCGGAAAGGCCTACACGACGAGCGATGTCAGCGATTCCGACATCGATGACGCGATCAGTCATGCCCTCGGGAATACGCACTGAATGCCCTTCACCCCCATGCAACAGTGAGTCGCTCCATACTGGGTCATATCTCCCGGCGAGGCGTGCATGCCGTATTGGGCGTCTTCCTGGTAGGCATCCTGCTTTTTGTCGCGCTGACGCGAACACAGGTAGGCCGGGATAGGGTTGCTCGCGAGTTGGAGCGTCTCTTCGAGGCACAAACCGGAGCAAGACTGTCCATCGACCAGCTGACGGGCAACCTCAGTCAGGATCTGTTTGCAGCTGGTGTGGAGGCCAGGACGCCTTCTGGAGCACTCATTTTCCACATCGACTCCGTCGTCGTTCGGCCCAGGTGGTCTGCCCTCCTCCGAAAGGAGTTCTCCATCCACGAAATATCACTGTTCAGGCCAACGGTCGATCTCTCCCTGCTCAGGGACTCGCTGGGATCGGCTGTGGTCGTACCCGAGGCCGATTCGCTACGGGAATCGGCCGAAGCCACGGCCCCGAACGCATGGGATGGTGGATGGCGTTTCAAGAATGCGTCCCTCAGGGTACAGGATGGGTACATTACCCATGCGCCGGGTCTGAACGTAGAGGAGAACAGCACGATAGAGGCCTTGGTACTGCACAGCCTCCTTTCTGCGGATGAGGAGGGTAGCCAGCTGGACATATTGGATCTGCAGGCGCGCATTCCATCCAGTGATCTCGACATCCGCAGTGCCAGCGCACAGCTTGTAGTGGATGCCCGGTTGTGGAGTCTGAACCAGATGCACATCCAGACCTCCCGTTCCAACTGGCACCTCCGCGGATCCCTCGCAGCCCCATCAGAGGAGACCGCATGGTATGAGCGCTCCTTCCAACTGGAAATCGAGCCGTCTGACGTGAACTTCGACGAAGTACGCTCCTTGGTGCCCTCCCTCCCGCTGCATGACAGCGGTCGCTTTTCCGCCTACCTCTCCGGACCCATATCGGAGCTTACCGTGCCCTGGATCCGATTGGAGCATGGACGTTCCAGCCTGGCATTGGAAGGTACTGCGCTCGGGTATCCTGGTACGATGGACCTGGAGGTCTCCGTCTCGGACGTGCGCCTTTTTCCTGAGGACATCCGCAAACTGCTGCCGGAGCGCAGAGTGGTGCGTAACGTACAGGCCATCATATCGGACCTTCAGGTGTACGCCAACGGCACGGTCACGCCCATCAGGAACCCCGACGGTTCGATGACCTCCATGATACTCGACACGCGAAGCACATTCGACCTGTCATCCAATGCAGGGCTCATTTCCGGTACCCTTTCCCTGAAAGGTTCACCAGGCGACACCCTGAGGCACGAAGTATCGGTTCGCCTTGAAGAGGTCGATGCCTACCCATGGACACAGAAAGCCCGATGGCATACGTCAGCCAACGGGTACCTCTCGGCCTCGGGAGCTCTTTGGAATTCGAACCAGTTCGAAACGGCCATCAATGCCCGATTGAGCCCGGTATCAATGGATCGTCGAAGGGCCGACAGTCTACATGCAGATCTGATTGTGCAACCGGATCTGGTCAGCGGAAACCTGACGCTCTTCAGCGGTTCAGGCTTCCTTGACAACCGGTTTTCCCTGCAGCGGGAGGAGGACGGTACCCCACTCCTGACAAACCGTTCAGAAGCTGCTGAGCTGGATATTGGCCCCCTGCTCGGTTCAGCAAACGTCTCCTCTCGGATCAACGCCGTCGTGCAGGGATCGTCCCACTTGAGGTGGGATCGCGGCTTCAGGGCCACTATCGAGGCGCTCGTGGATACCTCAGCGCTTGTGTTGGAAGGTGTTTCGACGGAAGTCCCCCCTCACTCGGTAACGATGGTTGTGTCTCCTCCATCGCCCGGCCGTCCCGTCCTGGATCTTGCCTCCAATATCGGGGATCTACGAATCGAGAGTCCTGTGGCCGTTCCTACCCTGGTTTCCCTTTCCAGAGTCTGGCTGACAGCCTTCAAGGCTGCCTGGGATGAAGAGCGTCGTAAACAGCTTCGGGAAACCAGCGGTGACGCGCTGGACCCTGAGGTCACACTGGATGCACTGCTGGCAGCCGATGCGGCGCGGGCCCGCTTCCCGACAGGCATACCATCTGCCCAGGCACAGATCCAGGCGCGTCTCTATTCAGGCACCATGCTGTCTTCCCTGCTGCCGAGGCTTCCCGACATGGAGGGGGCAGCGGATCTGTTTCTGGATCTCGATTGGACGGCGGACTCCCTGCATGCTGCTGTTTCAGGGGCGAGTGAGGCCTTCAGGTACGGAGGCGCCATGCTGCGGACATCATCCCTCAAGGGATACGCCTCCACCGTGCGTGGTCAATCCGTACTGAGTACCCTTGCATCCGAATTGTCCCTGACCGCAGACACCGTATCGATGGGTGGAGCCTCCCTCGCCGGTAATCTACTGAGTCTTTCCGCGGCTCAGGGGAGCGGTCGTATTTCGGCTTCATCAGGAGGAACCCAGCGACTGGATTCGCTGCACCTGCAGGCCGATTGGCAACGTCTGGAGGACCGCAACGAGCTTCGATGGTCTAACCTGGAGATTGACACAGGCGATGGGTCGTGGCTTCTTGAGAAACCTGCCACCATTGGATTATATGGCGATGCGCTGACGCTGGACGATCTCAGGATTTCCTATCTGCGTGACGGTGAACAGACGGGCCAATCGGTCTCGGCTGCCGGTATTTTCTCGGGCAGCGCGGCGGACTCCCTGCAAGTCGGATTCGAGGATCTCGAACTGCTGCCGCTGTCCAATTTCCTGGAGTGGCGTCGGTCCCTCGGAGGCCTGGTCGATGCCAACCTGATACTGGCCGGTGGTTACGAGCAGCCGCGGATATCAGGTGCCCTTTCCGTGGATACGCTTTCGCTGGACTACCATATCCTGGGGAACGCACGGCTGCAGAGCTCCTACGTGGCATCCCGACCGGATCTCGCAGTGGACCTGCAATTGGACCCTATCTCCCCTGATCCTCGTGCGGTCCTTTTCGGCACCGCCTCGCCGGCCAGTGTACGTCAGAACCAATTGAGCGTCGGAGGTACGCTCAGACTACCCGGCAGCCGCACGGATAGGGACGGTTCGCTCGATCTTGAGGCCGTTGTCGACCAAGCCGACGTGTTCTGGCTGACCTACCTCTTTCCGGAGGTATTGGGATCCGTGGGTGGGTACCTGAGCGGAGAGGGACGCATCACCGGCAGCTTCGCCTATCCCGTTTTCGATGCCCGCCTGGGTATTGTGGACGGGCGGTTCACGGTTCCCTACACCCAGATGGCTTACGGCGCCTCAGGCTCCCTCCGGCTGGACCGGGAGGCCATCCATTTTGAGCCCTTACGCCTGACAGACGGTACCGGAGGATATCTTGACGTGGATGGTCGCCTTCTCTTCAACGAGTACACCAGCTTCACCTTTGACATGCAGGGTGCGCTCGATGAGTTTCAGATCATGAACGTGGCCGAGTCAGACGAATTACCTTTCTATGGCTTCCTTTGGGCATCCGGGGATGTTGCGCTGACTGGTCCCCTGTTCAATTCCCGTCTCGTATCCACCAACGGCCGCACGACGTCCGGCTCGGAACTCTTCATCCCGATCGTGGAGGATACAAGGGATACGGATCAGGCGTTCGTCGTTTTCGAGGAAACCCCAGGGGTCATTCCTGACTTCAGACAGCTTGAGTCGCGCTCGTCCATCCTCCAGAAGCGTCCCACCTCGGAGAGGCAGTTTCTTGACGGACTGAACCTGGACCTCAATATCGATGCTCCCGCCGGATCCATCGTCCACCTGGTCATTGACCCGTTGCTGGGAGATGTCATCAATGCGGTCTCCACGGGTACTATCCAGCTCGTCCTCGAAAATGATGAGTTTCAGGTCTTTGGTCGACTCGATGTCACCAGCGGTGACTATCAGTTCACGGCGGGAGAACTCTTCATCAAGACCTTTCTGATCAATCCGGGCGGATTCATTGAGTGGAGTGGGGATCCCATCAATGCTGCCCTTTCCATCCCGGCCTCCTATCGGACGAGGGCCTCCCGTGCGGGATTGCCCGGAGCCGAGGGAGAACGGCCCGGAGTAATCCCCCTCATCGTGGACCTCGAGATTGGCGGCACCGTGGAGTCGCCCGACGTCGAATTGACCTTGTCCATTGACCGATCCAATCAGAATGTCATTGGAGAATACCAAGCCTTGGAGGCCCTGCTCAATCAACCGGACCGAGCAACGGAGTACGCTACATCTGTACTGATCCTGAACTCCTTCCAGCTTACCACGGAGAGCATTACCACCGACTCCGGAGGGCAGTTGGCCTTCAACAGCGTCTCGCAGCTGGTCACTGCCCAGCTGAATCGTTTTCTGGAATCGGCGCTTCCCAATGTGGACGTCTCCCTGGGCCTGCAGGGTGAGTCGGCCCAGGATCTGGATGTTACCTACGGAGTGGCCCTCCGTCTGTTGAACGAGAGACTCATCATTCGGGGGGAAGGCGTCTATCAGGGAGCCCGCTCGACGGAGAGCGTTCGAACCTCGGATGGATTGCAGGGCGAATTCGTTGTCGAAATCCGTATCGGACCGCACGTTTCGGCGGAGATCTTTTTCCGTCGCGAAAGTGATATCCTCGAATCTACCCAGCTTACAAACACCGCAGGCGTCGGCCTCTCCTACCAGACAGAGTTCGAGTCCTGGCGAAGTATCTTTCGCCAAAAGCAGCCGTGAATAACGCCGCACCGGAAACCACCCAAAGGACGATATGAAGCCCCTAGCTGAACGCACTGCCGAACTGAAACAAAGCAACATCCGGGCCATCACGCTCATGCTGCAGGATGTGAACGGCATCAATCTGGGCCAGGGGATCTGTGATATGCCGACGCCTGAGCCCATCAAACGGGGTGCGCACGAGGCCATCGATGGCGATGAGTCCATCTACTCCTACTACGGCGGTATCCTCAAGCTGCGCGAAGCCTTGCTCGAAAAGACGCGTTCCTACAATCGGATCCCTGCCCGAAGCGTGGATGATGTCATGGTTACCGTCGGCTCGACCGGTGCTTTTGTGGCCACCATGTTCACGCTGCTGGACGCAGGCGATGAAGTCATTGTCTTCGAGCCCTACTACGGGTACCACTGCAACCTGCTGAAGGTCATGGGGGCTGAGTTGAGGTTCGTTCGGACCACGTCTCCGGGATGGGAAATTGATTTTGACCACGTCGAGTCGCTCGTAACCGAGAAGACAAAAGCCATCATCGTCACCACACCGAACAACCCGACCGGCAAAGTCTGGAGCCGGGATGAGCTGGAGCGCATGCGGGACCTGATCGTGAAGCATGATCTCTACGCCATTACGGATGAGATCTACGAATACATGCTCTATGATGGTCGAGAGCATGTCTCACTGGCTTCCATTGAGGGCGCCTATGATCGTACGGTCACTCTTTCAGGCTTTTCCAAAACGTATAACATGACCGGCTGGCGATTGGGCTACGCGGTTGGACCGGAGGCAATCATCTCCAAAATGGGCCTGCTCTCGGACCTGATCTATATATGCGCTCCCACCCCACTGCAACACGGCGTGGCCGAGGCCTTCGAAATGAGCGACGCATACTTCTCGGATATGGCCACCGCCTATGAAAAGAAGCGAACCCTCATGTGCAGCACGCTCGAGGAGATTGGCTTCAAGGTACCCTGGCCGCAAGGATCCTACTACGTGCTGGCCGACTTTTCGCCTCTCAGGGAACGTTTCGAAGGGTTCGAAGATGACATGGCAGCCAGCAGGACGCTCGTGGAGAAGGCCGGCATAGGCACGGTGGCAGGACGTTCCTTCTTTGCCAACGAGACTGACGGAAGCGCCTGTCTTCGGTTCTGTTTCGCAAAGGAATATCCCGTTCTGGAGGAGGCATGCAGACGGTTGAAGGCTGCGTTCCCACCTGCCTGACGATCCATTCCTGAATCCGTTCACGTAGCCGACCAGATGCGTCAGAGCGCCTCGGAAACAGCTTCCAGCAGGGCCTCGTGCAGCTTCCCATTCGAAGCCAGAACACCCGTGTTGTTCGACAACTGGAAGCCCTGGGAGAAGTCCAGATCCATTCCACGCACGTCGCTGACCCGACCGCCGGCCTCGGTCACCACCAGCATGCCTGCGGCGTGGTCCCAGATATTTTCGATGTAGGCGCGTCCGGAAGGCAAGCGTAAGTACATGTCAGCATCACCCGCTGCCACCGCGACATATTTGGCCTGTGAATCCATGCGCACGGGAGCCTTGGTAATGCCGAGAGCTCCGGAGATCCGGGCCGAGGTCGAATGCGAGGTGTGACCCGACTCGAACGATTCTGAAAAGCGAGCCTCTGCCGGGCGCATGACCGCACTGACGTGCAAGGGACCTACCTCTTTCGCGTCATCGAGTGCATGCAGGAAGGCGCCTTGTCCCCGAACTGCGATGGCCATGCATCCTGCCACTTCGGGATATACCGAGAGGGTCAGGTTGGGACAGGCCACGGCCGCTACTTCGACCATGCCATCCACGACAAGGGCCAACGCTATGGCATACTGATCGCCACGTAGAAAACCCTTGGTACCGTCAATGGGATCAAGCGTCCAATATCTCTCTACGAACGCCTTCTGGTCGCCATAGTCAATCCACTGCAGTATCTCCTCCTCGGTTGCATCCGGGCGGAGCTTCCAGACCTCCCTGCACACCCCGCTTCGGGCCATTGATCCATCCTCGGAGCGAAGCATATCGGCCGTTTCTTCCGCGATGATCGCATCCTGCGGAAACGCGCGTCTGAGCCGGCTACAGATCAGGGCCTGACTGCCATAGTCTGCCAGGGTCACCGGGCTCTGGTCCGCTTTTTCAATGGAGCGGACCCTCATCTGTGCCTGTACACCCTGACAAAGGGCAGCCGCCTCCCTGACGGCAGCTAAGGCGACGGCTCGTTCGGCAGCGTAGGACATGTCGGAATGACTTTGGGTATGATGAAACCTATCGATCAGGCCACGCCGGCAGGTCTTCGAGGAAAACCATGGACGCCTGATCCACCCGGGCACAGTAGTGCTCCACCCCGTTCGATACGAGGACAAAGGGAGCACCGAGGGACCTGTTGTAGTTGGCTACTTGATCCAGGGTTTGTTGCGCGATGTGTACGTTCGGAGCCTTGCATTCGACGACCATCCAGGGTTTCCCTTCCCTGTCGTGGACCACGATATCGGGCCGGCGGACAGCACCCTGCACCCGAACCGATTTTTCTACGGCCAGCAGCGCTCCCGGGATTCCGCGCTCCTTGAGTAAGCGAATTAGTGCCTGTCGTACCCGCTCCTCCGGCGTATCGGCAACATGTTTCTGGCGAACGGGGTCCCGCATAGGGTCGAGGCGTGCATGGTGGTCCGCTCCGGCGCGACAGAAACGTTTACTCTGACGCGGGAGCCGTGGTACCGGAAAGCAAATATAGGACGGCCATGCGGACGGCAACACCATTGGTAACCTGGTTCAGGATAACCGCGCGCTCATGGTCCACGACCTCAGAGGCCAACTCAACACCCCTGTTGACCGGTCCCGGGTGCATGACCCTCAAATCCTTGTGACGCTCCAGGTGCTCGAGTTTGATACCGTACTGTTCATGATATTCCCGCGTGCTGGGGAACAGATTCCGACCCTGCCGCTCCATCTGGATCCGCAGGGCCATGGCCACATCAGCCCCTTCGAGAGCTTCATCCAGACGGTGGGTGACTCGGACCGAGCCGTTGGGCGACATGGCTTCCAGGTGGGGTGGGAGCAACGGATTCGGCCCACAGATGGTGACGTTGGCGCCCATGGACAGCAATCCGTGGATTCCCGATCGGGCGACACGGCTGTGCAGGATATCCCCGATAATGGAGACATTGAGACCTTCCAGTGGACCGCAGTGGTCTGTGATGGTCAACATATCGAGCAGTGCCTGAGTCGGATGCTCGTGGGCACCGTCGCCGGCGTTGACGACAACAGCATCCACGCACTGCGTCAGGAAGTGGGGAGCTCCGGGCGAGACGTGACGCACAACCACCATGTCGATTTTCATGGCTTCAATATTCTGCGCCGTGTCCTTGAGTGTTTCTCCCTTCGACACGGACGAACCCGAGGCCGTAAAATTGACGGTATCGGCGGAGAGCCGCTTCTCGGCCAACTCGAAGGAAATCCGTGTCCGGGTGGACGGCTCGAAAAACAGGTTGACAACGGTTACTCCACGCAGTGTCGGTACCCGCTTGATCGGTCGATCCAGAACGTCCCGGAACTGCCGGGCCGTTTGCAGGATCAGTGCTATCTCATCGGAGGAATAGGTTTTCAGACCCAGGAGATGACGATGCCTGAGTCCCTGAGAACCTGCTTCGGAAGTGGTTGTCGACGTGGTGTCAGTCATCCTTTTGTGTCGTTGGACCGTTACCGGTCGATCCATCGGTGGGCCGAGAAGCATCCAGCGCCGTTTCAGCACTGGAATCGGCATCGGTTGAGGCGGCTTGTCGGCGATCCACGAGCCACACCCCTTCCCTGCCATCGAGTTCCTGTACACGAACCCGCACCTCTTCTCCCGGTAGCGTCGGGATCTTACGTCCGACAAAATCGGCCTTGATAGGCAATTCCCTGTGGCCGCGGTCCACGACTACGAGAAAGTGAACAGACGCAGGCCGACCCAGATCGGTCAGTGCATCCAATCCTGCCCGCACCGTGCGGCCGGTGAAGAGTACATCATCAACCAGTACGAGGTGCCTGCCATCCACAGGGAAGTCGATGCGCGTCTCTTTCACCTCTGGCTGCCTGCGACGCATCCTGACGTCATCCCGATACATGGTCACGTCCAATACGCCGAGCGGCACCTCAATGCCATCCACGTCCCGGATGATCTGCTGCAGACGACGCGCCAGATGGACACCGCGAGTCTGCATGCCTACGAGTCCGAAGGAGTCAGCGTGGTCCTCGTCCAGCTCGAACGTTTCCACCAACTGCCGCGCCATACGATGAAGCATACGCTCCATATCGTGTGCATTAAGCAACTGCGCCTTGATGGTATCTTGCGGCTCCATGGTTCAAAAGTACGGCTTTTTCGGACTCTTCCGACACGTCCATCTTGCAGTGTCGTCGAAATTGCTGCCAGACGAAGGCCAAGGGCCTACCCGGCACCTACATAATCCTGCTCGATCTCTTCAAGGGACTTGCCCTTGGTCTCGGGCAGGAACGCGGAAAGAAGCACCACCCCCAGCAGCGCAAAGACACCGTAAATCAGATATGTCAGGGCGTTACCCAGATGCGAGAGCTCCCAGGGGAAGACCAATTGAACGAACCAACTGACGGCCGAGTTGACAAATCCAATCAGGGCTATGGCCAGGCCACGAACCCGGTTCGGAAACAGCTCCGAGAGCATGACCCACATCACGGGCCCCAGGGAAAAAGCGAACGAAGCCACGAAACCCAGGATACCTATCAGGATGAGACTGGCGTTCATCCGGGCTGAGACCTCGATGATCGCGGCTTCGTGTTCACGGTACATCGCCTCCCCAAGTCGTGCCCGTACCGCGTTCTTGAATACAATGTCATTCTCGTAGGTGCGATCGGTAACATCAGCCACCATGGCTACCGTAATGCCGTCCAGCTGCTCTGCATGCTCCATAGGCCACTCGTAGGTGGCCTGATTGAATCCATGGGAGGTGATGCCCATGCTGATGGCTACACCCAAAAGACCAACGATCAGAAGCGGCTTACGACCAAGCCGGTCAATGAGTAGCATGGCCAGTATGGTGAACACGACATTGATGATGCCGACCCAGACGGCCTGGGCAAACGAGGCATCGGCTCCGATCCCCGATTGTTCGAAAATGGTAGTTGCATAGAAATAGATAGCGTTCACGCCGGTAATCTGCTGCAATACACCGACGAGAAGGCCAACCAGGAGAACATACCTCAACCCCCTGTTCAGCAACACATTAAGACGGACAACCTCCCCCTCTTTATGACCCATTGCAGCCCGGATACCCGCCTCTTCCGTCCGTGCGCCCTCCTCTCCGTGAAGCCAGACCAGCACCCGGCGGGCTTCCTCGGACTGCCCCTTCATCAGGAGCCAGCGGGGGCTGTTCGGAATGATGAAAGCGAGCGCGCAGTACACTAATGCCGGGATGGCTTCGATGCCCAGCATCCAACGCCAGGCCACCTCTTCGCTTAGCCAGGAAGAGCCATCCATCGCCGTCAGGATGAAGTAGTTGCTGAAGTAGGCTGCCGAGAATCCGAGTACGATGTTAAGCTGCTGTACCGATACCAATCGTCCCCGCTGTTTGGCAGGAGATATTTCGGCGATGTACAGGGGCGCCAGAATAAGCGCCGCTCCGAACGCCACACCTCCCAGCATCCGCGCCACCACCAGTACCCATGTCGAGGGCGCCAGGGCAGACAACAAAGCGGATACAGCGTAGAGAAAGGCCACAACCGTCAAGACCCGCTTGCGGCCCACCTTGTCGGAGAGCGGACCGGCTACCAGCATGGCAAACATGGCTGAAAACGCAGGCGAGCTCACGACCCAGCCCAGTTCCAGGTCGGACAGTCCGAACTCGGGTTTGATGAATCGGATGACACCCGAAATGACCGAGGCATCGAATCCAAAAAGAAACCCTCCAAGGGACACAGAAAGTGCCGCAGCCAGGGTTCTGCGCATGGGGACGGTCATGTGGAGCCTCCAATGTCGGATGGATAGACCAGGCCGATCGCATCGCGCACCCGGTCCAGAATGGTAATCAGGTTCAGGGCATCTTGGTGGGTCCAGAGCGCACATTCGGTCTCCCCCCTTCCGATGGCCGTCTGGCAGGCAGCTATTTCATGCCAGAGTCCATGCCCTGTCTTTGGTCGTGTCAGGCGCTCGCCCTCCCACTCTCCGTTTCGGAAGTAGGTATAGGATTCAGCCTCATGCCACAGGGGGTGCACTACGAACCGCCCTTCCTCGCCGCTGATGGTGGCCTCCAAACCCGAAGGGGATGCAAAGCCCGCATAGGCTGTCGCCAGGGCCTTTTCGTAGGCCATGATGACAGCCACTTGCTCATCCACACCCGATGGATGTCGAATCATGGAGGCCTGAACGGTTTCGGGCACACCGAGCAGGGTGTAGGCCAGGAAGATCGGATAGATGCCAATATCGAGCAGGGCCCCGCCCCCCTGTGCCGGGTCGTGGGTGCGGCTTCCTTCAGAGGCATCCAGCCTGAATGAAAAATCCGCCTCGATAAAGCGGACAGGTCCGATCTGACCATCCCGTGTCCGCTGGATGACCTCCGCCAGGACCGGATTGAATCGCGACCAGAGGGCTTCCATGAAAAACCGATCAGCCTCGTTGGCTGCGCTGATGATCGACGTCATCTGTGCAGCATTGATGGCCGCCGGCTTCTCACACAGGACATGTTTCCCTGCACGGAGCGCTGCTCGACTCAGTTCGGCATGCTGATGATGGGGCGTTGCCACATACACAATATCCACATCCGGATGGGTGTAGACGGCTTCGTAGGAATCGTACGCCCACCGGGCGCCATGCTCCGCAGCAAACGCGCGTGCATTCTCCCGTGAACGTGATCCGACCGCCACAAGAGACGCATTCTGAAAGCGTGCGAGATCCCGGGCGAACGTGTGGGCGATGCGCCCGAGCCCGACCATTCCCCATCGCAGCGTTGTCCGCATGTCCTTCCTGATCCTGATGATGGAAACCCGCTCGGGCTGTCTTTACGCCCGTGACGGCCTGCCCATGATATCCATTCCAGCCGTGAGAGGAAAGTGAGGGTCGTGCAGGATGCGGGAATGCCTGCCGAGGGACAGACGTCCACATGTATGATGTGCACCCGTATGCGCCGCTCTCCAGACCGACTGGAACCCCATGGAAAGCGACCTCGTAGGCGTATTCCCAATCAGAGGCACCCTGTGAGCACCGACGACAAGCCCCTCAAGTACCTGGATCCTGCGTTTGTCAGTCAGATCTCCAACATGGAGTTGCGGGCGCGATTGATCGTGGAGGGATTCATTACCGGGTTGCACAAGAGTCCCTACCATGGGTTCTCGGTGGAATTCGCGGAGCATCGCCCCTACAACCCCGGGGATGAATTACGTCATGTGGACTGGAAGGTCTTCGGGAAAACAGACCGGCATTACGTAAAGCAGTACGAGGAAGAGACCAACCTGCGGCACTACGTTGTCCTGGATACGTCTGCTTCCATGCAGTACAAACACTCGGCAGCACTCACCAAACTTGAGTACGGGGCCTACCTGGCCAGCGCACTGCATTTCATCATGGCCCGGCAGCGCGATGCCACGGGCTTGATTGCCTTCGATGAGACCATCCATACCCTGCGCCCTCCGAAAAGTACGCAAGGATATGTCCGCGAGTTGCTGACGACGCTCGAACGCCTCTCATCGCCCTCCGAAGGACCAGCACGCACGAGTGCCGCATCGGTGTTGAACGAAGTGGCCGAGCGTATCGGGCGTCGAAGCATGGTCGTCATCATCACGGATCTATTCGAGAATATTGCCGAGCACGACCAACTGCTTAATGCCTTGCGGCATCTTCGTTACCGTGGTCACGAAGTATTGGTCTTCCATGTCCTCGAATCCGAAACAGAGCGGCACCTGCGCTTCCCCAACGTTCCCATGCAGTTCGTGGATATGGAGACGGGCGAGGAGATGAGTCTGCAGCCGTCCCAATTGCAGGCAAACTATGCCGAAGCCGTTTCGGCTTTCACTTCCCGCTTCCGCGAAAAATGCCGCGAGCGAAGTATCGATTTCATTGAATTGGATACCGCCGAACCCTACAGCACGGCCTTGCTTGCCTATCTGAACAAGCGCCAACGGCTTGCCTGAAACCCAACCCCGGAACCGCAACCACAGCAACACAAAAAACAACGTCGCATTCCGATCCACGCAGATGAACGCACATATCAAGAGCATGACACTGCTGCTGTGTCTCCTTCTCATCCCGCCCGCAGCCGCTCAGCAAACTGATCAGATTGGTGGCATTGCAGAGCCGGGTGACACGCCGACAACGTTTGAGAATCCAGATCTGGTTGCCCGATACCTGCAGACCATAACAGCCAACGATCTGGCCTCCCATCTATATTTCTTCGCCTCCGATTTTTTTGAGGGACGCGAAACCACAGCCCGGGGTCAGAAGATGGCTGCCGAGTATCTGGCAGCCCAATACCGGAAAATGGGCGTTGCACCGAAGGGAACCGTTGAAACGGATAATCCACGCAGTCCAAAGGCATACCTGCAACCTTTTCCCCTCTACGAGTCGGCTTTCGAGAAGGCTGAACTCTTCGTCGGTTCGGCCAGTGCACCGGCTCATGTCTTCGGGGGCGATGCAACCGACGGCTCCTTCATGACCATGTTTGGAGGGGCTGGAGAAAGCGAGGGCTCCATTGTCTTTGCCGGCTACGGTATCGGGGATGACGATCTGGGCTACAACGATTTCACGGCATTGGCAGAGGCCGGTATCGACTACGATGGTAAATGGGTCATGATGCTGGCAGATGAACCTATGTCGGATGCAGAAACGAGTCTCCTGCCGACCGAAGGAGGCACGCTGTCCACATGGACCACGGGGCGCTTCAACAAACTGCGGGCGTTCTTCGGAAACGAGGAGAGCACACCAGCAGGTATCCTTATGGTCGGGGACCTTTCCCCACGTGGCGGAACCGTGTCCGAGGCAGCCATGGCCCAAGCTGCTGGCGCAGCAGGCGACATCGGCAATCTGTCTCTTGACCCACCGAGCGGCACGTCTCGAAGTCGCTTTCCGACGGTGCTCAGTGTTTCTGCCGACCTGGCCTCCACGCTTCTCGGGCGCGACGTAGCCGCGGTCAAGGCATCCATTGATGCCGATCTGAGCCCCATGGTGTTCGAATCCGATACCAGGCTGAGGACCCGTGTCGTCAATACGACACGGGAAGTCTCCTCAGAAAATGTGGTGGCGTTCATCGAAGGATCCGATCCTGTCCTGAAGGATGAATACGTCGTCATCTCTTCCCATTACGATCATGTGGGAATGCAACCTGCGGACGAAGATGGCATCTTCAATGGTGCCGATGACGACGGATCAGGTACCGTCACGGTACTCGAAATTGCGGAGGCCTTTGCACAGGCCAAAGCGGATGGATACGGTCCACGACGGAGCATCGTCTTCCTGAATGTATCAGGAGAAGAGAAAGGACTTCTTGGCTCGGCCTACTACACGGACAGGGAACCCGTTGTGCCGCTTGATAGAACGGTGACGAACCTGAACATAGACATGATCGGTCGCATCGACCCGACCCATCCCGACGAGAACACCGACTATGTCTACATTATCGGCTCCAACCTCGTCTCCCAGGAACTGCACGATATCAACATCCGGGCCAACCAAACCTTCGGCTCCAAGGTGCAGCTGCACGAGCGGTTCAACTCCAAGGATGACCCGAACCAGTTCTACCGTCGAAGCGACCACTGGAACTTCGGCAAGAACAATATCCCGTTCATCTTCTTCTTCACCGGCACGCACGATGACTATCACGGCGTGGACGACGAGCCCGACAAGATCGAGTACGAGCGGATGGCCAAGATCGCTCACGTCATCTTTGCCACGGCCTGGCAGGTGGCCAATCAGGATACGCGGCCGGCCGTCACGGGTGAGGGCTTCAACTAGGCTGCCGTCTCTGGCCGATTTCCTTCGTGGGCCCTTGTAAAAAAGCGGGGCGGCGCCAACTGGCGCCGCCCCGCTGTGCATTTCGAGAGCGATGTCCTCCGGGTCTTAGACGTTGACCGCCTCAACCCGCGTGATCTGCGGTACACTCCGTTTGACCGCTTGCTCAATACCCGCCCGCAGCGTCATCGATGACATGGGGCACGTCTCACAGGCACCCAACAGCTCGAGCTCGACGACCCCTTGAGGAGTAATGTCGACCAGCCGTACGGACCCTCCATCGGCTTCCAGGTAGGGCCGCATGGTGTCGAGGGCCTCCTCGACCTGCCGCTGAATATCAGGAAGATCCTGCAACGTCGTCATGTTCGTACTCATGAAAAATTGGAGCCGCCCGGCAGACGCCGAGCTCCCGGCGCCGGACCCGTTTTGGTACTCTGCACCGGCTGGCAGGTTCGCACTCACTTTCCGTGCAAAATATCAATTTTGCGGGTGGCAGGTCGAACAGCGTTGCGCTCCTCCACCGATCGGACGACCCCCTGGGCGATACCGGCAAACACGGCTCCGACCGGCGAAGCCTTGTCCGTAACGATCGGCGTCCCGTCATCAGCATTCTCACGGATGGCCTGTACCAACGGCACTTCGCCAAGCAGCGGCACGTCCAACTCCTCGGCCAATGCCTTCGCTCCCCCCTGACCAAACAGATAGTATTTGTTGTCCGGAAGCTCGGCGGGTGTGAAGTACGCCATATTCTCAACGATACCCAACACCGGAACCTGCACTTGCTCGAACATGGCCACTCCCTTACGGGCATCTGCGAGTGCCACACGCTGGGGCGTGGAGACAATGACAGCACCGTTGATAGGTACGGTCTGGACAATGGTCAGCTGAATATCACCCGTTCCCGGGGGGAGATCCATGATCAGGAAATCCAGTGCACCCCATTCCGTGTCACCAAGAAACTGCCTCACGGCACTGGTCACCATGGGACCACGCCAGATGACCGCCTTGTCCTGATCCACGAGGAAACCCATCGAAAGCAGCTTCACGCCGAATTGGGTCACCGGCAGGATACGCCGATGCTCGTTGACCCGTGGCTTGGCGCTCTCCAGGCCGAACATGGTGGGAATGGACGGACCGTAAATGTCTACGTCAACCAGGCCAACGTCGTATCCTTGTTGCGCGAGGGACACGGCCAGATTGGATGCCACCGTGCTCTTGCCGACGCCCCCTTTACCCGAAGCCACGGCAATGATATTCGTGATCCCATCTCCCGGGGCTGAGCCAGCTTCCTGACCGTCAATCGAGAGATCGTCACCAAGGCCGATCATGTCCGAATCGGACGAAATATCAAGGGACATGTCTGGACCGAAAGCCTGCTCAAGCGCCCTGCGACAAGCTTCCGGTGCCCGCGGTGCAAAATCATGCGTCGGATCATCCATCCACAGGGTAAAGCCGATGCGCCCTTCCTGGACGGTCAATTCGCGAATCCATCCCAACCGGACAAGATCCTTTCCAGTTACGGGATCGGTAACAGTTCGGAGGGCGTCGAGGACGGTGGAAAGGGTTGGAGCAGACATCGGGTAGGCGATTCGGTGCGTTGGTGACCCAACTGAAAAAGACGGCCGCGCAACCTGTTCCACGGCTTGAGGATATCAACCGGATTTTCTGAAATGCTGGATGGCCACACCCTGCCGGACCCCGTAGGGCGATACGAACAGCGTATCCGCTCCCAACCATTCCATGGCTTCATCCAGGATCAAGACACCCATGGGAAAGACGTCTTCCCTGCCCTTTCCGTGCCGAGGAATGAGTGAGAGAACCTCCTCGGACGTCATCGCGAGCAATCGATGCCTCCACGCCCGCACGTCTTCTCGTGCCAGGTGGCTGCCATGGGCCATATCCCGCATTGAATCCGCGCCGTGATGAACCAAGGATAGGATGACCGCCGTGCCCGAGGCTCCGACACAAACGGGAGTCCTTCCAGCCTCAACCAGTCCCCGGTCCATCATCCCGGCAATATCCTCCGATGCTGCGGCCTGTTCTGTCCTGGATGACGGCTGCGTCCGGAAGTGCCGTTCCGTCATCCGCACGCTACCCATGTTCAGACTCTGGGCAAACGAAGGGCGGCCCGCCCCCTTACCTCCTTGCACAAACTCAGTGGATCCGCCACCCACATCGATCACGGTTACGGGAGTGCCCTCAGACAAGCCCTGCCAAGCTGGATCGAAATCCTCCAAGCCTGCCATCGCCCCCTCGAACGTCGCAGCGGCTTCCTGCTCCCCACTGAGGATGGTAAGGTCACTTCCCGTAATGCGCCTGACAACAGACCGAATGTCGTCGGCGTTCGCCGCATCCCGTGAGGCACTGGTGCCCGTTACGATGACCGTCTCCACGTGCCATGGCGCCATCTCCTTCATGTGATGGGTCAAGACGGACTCCAGTCGCTCAAGGGCTGCTTGGCCCACGCACCCTGAGGCATCCACCCCTTCGCCCAGGCGAACGAATCCTGATGCCCCGTGCAGATCCTTCAGCCGCCCATCCTCCCAGCCGGCCACGAAAAGAAGAGCGGTGTTGGTTCCGATGTCAATTGTTGCTATCCGATGTTCAGGCATCATTCCTCCGCAGCGCCCAGACACTCCACCAGCTTCCTTCCTCGTTCTCCTCCATGATGTCCAGTCCCAGTGTATGCAATTCGTCCCTCATGATGACTGCATCCGAGATCAGCAAACCGGCCAACCCCAATCGTCCTCCCTCCTTTAGCCGGGCATACAGGGTTGGCAGCATGGAGCGAAGCACTTCCCGGTTGATATTGGCCATTATCACGTCATAGACGCAATCGCCGAGGGAGGCCGACAATGACGTTCCATCATCCTGAAAGACGTGAAAGCGATCGGACAGGGCGTTGAGCTCCGCATTTTCAGCTGCATTTTCCATGCACAGCGGGTCGTAATCAAAGGCATCCGCGTGATCGGCACCCGAATGAAGGGCAGCGAACGCAAGCACCCCTGTTCCAGTACCGGCGTCCAGAACCCGGCACCCTTCTGTTACCTTGCCGGCAAGACTGGACAACAACAATCGGGTACTCTCGTGGTGCCCTGTACCAAAGGACATCTTGGGATCGATCAGGATATCAACAGTCCCCTGCGTCGGTGCCGACGTCTCCCATGTCGGGCGGATCCGGAAAGGACCCGCAGTGATGGGCGTGATGGTGCGCTCCCAATCGGCATTCCAGTTCCTGTCAGCAATCTCTTCTTCGGTAATCCCTCCCTCGACAAGGCCGTCAGGGGCCTCATGAAGCAAGGCGCGCACACGATCGGCACAGGCTTCATCCGCGTAAACGGTGACACGACTCTCCTCTTGAAGAATGCCCGATACCTCCTCCTCATCCAGCCACGCGACCAGCTCTTCTTGTCTTTGGGGTGGACTCGTCAACTCGAAAGCAATTGTGGGCACAGTATACAGCCTTTGAAAAGGGGTGAAAATGGAGGATTGTCCTGCATGCCGATCCGGCCGGTTTTACTCTGCGTGCTGACCGGCCGAAAGACACCACAAATATAGCAATTCCCGAACCCTCCAGGCGTTTTTCCCGTCAGCATGTGGAGCAGCGCCGCATGCGGAGAGGGGAGCACGCCTACTATGCAAGGCAGCTCGTATCTTCCCTCCCCTTCACTCGTAGAATCAACCTGCACGCATCCCCATCGCCATGAGTACTTTTTCCGTCGGATACCGCAGTGTGGGCTCGGTACAGATTCTGGATCTGCAAGGTGAACTCGATGCCCATACGGCTGCAGAGCTGGAAACAGCCATCCAGAAATGCCAGAAGGACAATAACGTTCATATTCTGGTGAATGGGGCCGATCTGGCCTACATCTCCAGTGCTGGGCTGGGCGTCTTCATGGCTTACATCGAGGAGGTAAGGGGCCAGGGCGGCGACATAAAAATTGCAGCGCTGCAGCCCAAGGTCTTCAATGTATTTGACCTGCTGGGCTTCCCCATGCTCTTCGACATTCTGGACACCGAGGAAACAGCCGTTTCCCGTTTTGAGAACACCTCGGCTGACTGACCCTACCCGTTTTCCCTCCGTGGATACCCGATCCAACATCCTGACCATCCCCGGTTCCACACGCTTCCTCGAGGAAGTGCGTGCGTTCATTGCGGGGCATGCCTTACGGGCTGGTCTGGATGAGGCCCGGGTTGATCGCCTGAAAATGGCAGTCGATGAGGCGTGCACTAATGTCATCGAGCACGCTTACGGGGGTGAGAGTGAGCAGCGTATCGAGATCGCCGTCATCGCCCGCCCCGACAGGCTCATGGTTCGTATCCGTGATACCGGGAAATCGTTCGACCAGGAGGCCTACAATGAGCCAGACTTGCTGCAATACGCCAAACGACGGAAATCAGGTGGCTTGGGCGTCCACATCATGCGCAAACTGACGGACGAGGTCACCTACAGGAGCACTCGAACCTACAATGAGTGCTGCCTGACTACCCTGCTGCGCCGGCACCACGGAGGCTCGTAAACCTCCGAATGGTTACTTCGCAGAGGCTGCTGCGCGGTGACCGACGTAAACTGAAGCAATACCGAACGTGAGCCGCCACGCCTTGCGTTGCGTGAAGCCGGCTTCCTCCATCCAGTTCAGGAACTCATCACCCTCGGGAAAGACTGCAATGGACTCGGGCAGGTAGGTGTACGCCCCGGAGTCGCCTGACACCAGTCTCCCGACGGCAGGCAAGATGAATCGGTTGTAGAAAGCATACAGCTGCTTGACGGGAAAGACCCGGGGCCGGCTGAATTCCAGAACGATGAGCTTACCCCCGGGTCGCAGGACGCGATGGATCTGACGCAGTCCAGCTGCCAGATCTTCGAAATTACGTACACCGAAAGCCACTGTGGCCACATCGAACTGCCTGTCGGAGAAGGGCAGTTTCTCCGCATCTCCGTTCAGAAGCTCCACACGCCGGTCAAGGTCAGCCTTGGAGACCTTGCGCCGACCCACCTCAAGCATCTGATCGGCAATATCGACACCGATAACCTGGGGCACCCCCTTGCGGGCAGCCATCAGGGCAAGGTCCGCCGTGCCGGTTGCCACATCCAGAAGGCGCTGGGGCTGGCTGTCGAGGACTTCCTTCATCACCACCCGACGCCACTGCTGATCCACTCCACCGCTCAGCATGCGATTCAACACGTCGTAGCGAGGCGCTATGCTGTTGAACATGCGCTCGATGTGCGGCTTTTTGCCCTCTACAATGCCAATGGGCGGAATGTCGGACACTGGGTGATCCTCTGTTGTCAGTTGAGCAGCGTTGTCAATCCAAGAAGCTCGAAGTTGATACTTTTCTTGCGGGTGTAGACGTTGCGCGAGGGCGTCAGGCGGATCTGGTTGTCTACCAGGCCGACCATGACGTTGGCATGACCGTCCAGCAGAGCCTCCACCGCTGCTACACCCAGGCGGCTGGCAAGGACGCGATCCCGGGCGCTCGGCGATCCACCACGTTGCGTGTGTCCGAGAATGCAGACACGCAGGTCGATGTCCACGAATTTCGCATCGGCCCGCAATGCATCTGCAATGACGGAGGCACCACCCAACTCTTCCCCTTCCGCAACGACGACGATGGAAGAGCGGTGTTTATCGGCCATCAGGGAGTGGATGTGTGTCTTGATCTTGTTGATATCCGTCAGCGTCTCCGGAATGAGGACCATTTCAGCGCCCCCGCCAATCCCGGAGTTCAGTGCTATGAACCCTGCATCCCTGCCCATGACTTCCACCAGGAACAGGCGATCGTGTGCATCAGCCGTATCCCTGATCTTGTCGATATTCTGTATGGCCGTGTTCAGGGCGGTATCGTACCCGATCGTCTCATCCGTCCCGTACAAATCATTGTCGATCGTTCCCGGACATCCAACCAACGGAATCCGGTGTTCGTCATAAAAGACGGCGGCCCCGGCCAAGGTGCCATCTCCGCCGATCGCAATGAGCCCATCAATACCCTGTTTCTGAAGCTTCGCAGCAGCGCGAGCCCGACCTTCAGGCGTACGAAAATCCGTAGAGCGCGCGCTCTTCAGGACCGTCCCCCCCTTCTGGATGATGTTTGAGACGGATTCGTTGGACAGTTCGACAAAATCGCCCTCAATCATTCCCTGGTATCCCCGCCGAATACCGAACACCCTCTTGCCCGCGGTGAGCGCTTTCCGCGCTGCTGCACGCAGGCATGCGTTCATACCCGGGGCATCACCACCCGAGGTAAAGATTCCGATCGTCTGGATACTTTCCAATGGATCCTCCTTGATTCTGGTCCGGGGTGTATGCCGCAGTTGCGCTGGCGTTCAGGTTCGGGATTGAAATTACTACGAAACGCCAGCAACTGTGCACTCTTGAAAGGAGGTACGTATTCGGTTTTGAAGTATTCCATACTCGACCCGGGTGCCCCCTTGGGTGCGCGTTCCCCTGTCGTATCTTGCGCCGTGCTCCACTTCACGCTCGGGGCACCATCCCTTCCTGACTCGCACCAACGGACGCATGTCTGATGCTCCTCGTACACCGCCTTACCTTGTAACTCTGGACGACGGAGCGCGCTATCCAGTGAATCCGGCGATGGTGGCTGAGGAAGGAACCCGGTTGGTGCACATTCACGGGAAACGGTATGTCCTCCTGCGAAACGGACGGGCGACGTCCCTCGTGATCAACGCCGCCGATCGGCGTTCCCTCGAGGTATCGCATGGTTCCCATACTGTGTCCGTTACTGTTTCCGACCACAGGGACCAACTTCTGTCTGAACTGGGAGCAGAGCAACGACACGCCGGCAAGGAACAGCAGATCCTGGCTCCCATGCCGGGTCTTGTGGTGGGCGTTTCGGTACGCCCTGGCGACACAGTGCAGAAAGGTAGCCCCCTCCTCATCCTGGAGGCGATGAAAATGGAAAACGAAATTAAGGCGCACTTCGATGGCGTGGTCAGTGCGGTCCGGGTCCGGTCTGGAGAGCCCGTCACAAAGGGCGCTGTGCTCATCGAATTCGAGTAATACCGTGATATTCTTTCTTACCGGTGCCACCGGCTTTCTCGGCTCCAACATTGCCCGCATCCTGCTCAGCAAGGGCCATCGCGTCCGGGCCATTCGACGCGCCACCTCCCGCCTTGATTTGATATCCGAATGTGCCGAGCAGATCGATTGGTTTGAGGGCGACGTCCTGGATCCTGCATCGCTTGAGGAAGGGATGACGGGTGCCGATGGCGTCATGCATGCAGCAGCCTTTCTCGGTTTCGAGGGAAAGCGGAGTCACGACCAACTCATGGCTGTCAACGTGGATGGGACGGCCAATGTGGTTGATGCTGCCCTGTCCGCTGGCGTGGGGCGTCTGCTTCATGTATCCAGCATCGCGGCGTTGGGCCGAACAGGTCGGGAAAGCGACTGCCTCGACGAATCGGCTCAGTGGAAGGAGTCTCCCATGAACACGGGCTATGCCCTGTCGAAACACCGCGCCGAGATGGAAGTGCATCGGGCCATTGCGATGGGACTTGATGCTGTCATGGTCAACCCATCGTTGATCATGGGTGCAGGCAGGCCGTCGGAGAACACGATGCAGATTGCTGACCAACTTGCCAAAGGTCGCATCCCGTTCCTGCCGAAAGGGGGTACGAATGTGGTAGACGTGCGGGATGTAGCTGCGGGATGCCTTCTGGCGTTTGAACGGGGCCGCGCATCGGAGCGTTACATCCTGGCGGGGCACAACTTGCTCTGGCGGGACATCCTTTCCATGATAGCAGGAGGCCTCGGAGCGCGGCCCCCTAGGCGAACCGTGCCGCAACCGGTCATGATGGCAGGAGCCACGATGATGGAATGGGGCGCTGCTCTGATCGGAAAAAAGAGCGTCCTGACACGAGAGAATGTTCGGCTGTCCATGGCCATTTCGTGTTATGACAATGCACGCTCCGTGACCGAG
>JAFMNH010000122.1 GCA_017859335.1 Rhodothermales bacterium
CAGAATGGTGACATCGTAACCGGCCGAGCCCAGGGTACGCGCTTCGTTCTCCACCCTCAGGTCAGGCGGAAACGCATGATCCAGCAGCATGCAGATATGCGGCCGGGACGTCATCATGCGTTCTTGAGCGTATCGGCGATCATGCCGGAGGCGGTGCCCTCGGGCGCTTCCCCGAAGGCCGGTGGTTCGCCCTGTGGATGGGTATGCACCGCGTCGAGGATGGCCTTCGGGGAAGCGCCCACGAGGACGTTCCATCCCCCCTCCAGCGTCTCGGTCCACTCGGTTTCGCCCCGCATCGTAATGCAGGGCTTGCCCAGCCACACGGTCTCCTTCTGCAAGCCCCCCGAATCGGTGAGCACACTACGGCTGTTGGAAATAAGCGTCAGCATGGCCAGATAGGACACGGGCGGCAGGATCTGGATGGAGGGCGAAAGGTCCATGGAAGCCACTTTCTGACGGGTGCGGGGATGCAGGGGAAGAAGCACGGGGCTGTCCAGCTTCCCGAGCGTGTCGAAAATGGCCGCAAGGCGTCCGGGGTCGTCGGTATTCTCAGCGCGGTGGACCGTGGCCAGGTGGTAGGCACCCGGCTCCAGATCCGTCAGGGATGAAAGTGGTCGCTGCTCGGCGGCACGCTGCGCGAAAAAGCGGGTGGCATCCAGCATGACATCGCCATTCATGATCACACCTTCGGTCATGCCCTCGGCGGCCAGATGGTCCACGGCGGTCTGCGTCGGGCAGAACAGCCAGTCCGAGAGCCGATCCGTCACGATCCGATTGATTTCCTCGGGCATGGCACGATTGAACGAGCGTAGCCCTGCTTCCACATGGACCAATGGTATGGATGCCTTGGCTGCCACCATGGCCGCAGCCACCGTACTGTTCGTATCGCCGTAGACCATGATCATATCAGGGCGCTCGGACTCCTCAACGAGGCGCTCCAAGCCCGTCATCATGGCGCCTGTCTGCAGGGCGTGCGATCCGGACCCCACTTCCAGATTATGGGCGGGGGCGGGAATCCCCAGTTCGCCAAAAAAGACATCGCTCATGTCCGCATCGTAGTGCTGCCCGGTGTGTACAAGCATCTCATGGATGCCCGCCTCCTTGAGGGCATGGGATACCACGGCGGCTTTGATGAACTGCGGGCGAGCGCCAACGATGGTCAGAATGGTCATGGGTTCAGACGATCAGACCGCTAGGCCATGTTTGATGTGATTCCTGAGAGCAGCTCGGCCAGCGCGTGTGCCTGACCCTGCCGTGAATAGGGTTGCAACCCGTCGGAGGGGGCGCCGCCAACGGGCGTATTTGCTTGCCATGCTGCGTAATGCCGATCCAACTCGGCCCGGAGTCCCTCGGTATCGGTGTAATCCAACAGCGTTCCGGCCGCACTTTCTTTCAGCAGACCATCCGCTTCCCCGCCCGGCTCGCCGAAGGCAAGGACGGGTCGACCCGAGGCAATGTATTCGTAGATTTTTCCGGTCACGATGCCCGCTGAGCCCATAACCCGGTTGATGGGCAACAGCAGCAGCGACGCCCTTTTCATCCATGCCACCGCGGCCGCATGCGGAACGTAGGGTATGTGATGCACACGATCCGGGCCTGACGAGCGGAGTGCTTCCGACATCACAGTCGGATCTACATTCCCCACGAACACGAGCCGCAGCCGCGGCCAGCGTTCGCTCGCGTCGGGCGAGGACAGGACCTTCCATAATGGCTCGGGGTCGCGGGCAGGTGACAGGTTACCCGTGTGGACCACGAGGAAATCCTCTTTCCATGCGTCCATCCATCCCGTCGGTACGTCAGGTGCTGACTGCATGTCATCGGGATCAAATCCGTTGCGGATGACCGAAAACGGGGCTCCCACCGCTTGCGACATGTGATGCGCCAGATCCTCGGTCACGGCCACGCGGACATCGGCTTCGCGCAAGATGCGGTTGCGGGTTCTTTCGTCCCGGCGACGGGCCCATCGCCCGGTGGGCAACATATGCTGATAGGCCGGGTCCGGCCAGGCATCCCTGAGGTCGGCAATCCACGGGAGGCCTGTTTCCCGGGCCAACTGGACGCCTGCAAGATGGGCCGAGTGGGGCGGGCCGGTCGACACGATGGCGTCGAAGCCCGGATCGGCCGCCAGCCGTCGACCGGCCCGCACCGCGTGGCGCACCCAGCCCACCCGGGCATCCGGCAGGAACAGGTTGGCCCGGACCCACCGCGCAAACCGCTCTTTCCAGGATGCATGATCGGCTCCGAGGAAGCCGACGCCCACAACGTCCGATTTCTTCTTCCCCATCATCCGGGCATACATCGTGTACGGATCCCACGAGCGGGTCCGCTCGACGAGTGTGCCTTTCGGGACATCGGACAGCATGGCCGGATCCAGGTCAGGGTAGGCGGCATGATCCGGATGCACGGTCAGCACCAGCGGCTCCCATCCGGCCTCGGGGAGGTACTTGACCATCTTGAGGCCACGCTGCACGCCGGAGCCGCCGGAAGGGGGGAAATAGTATGTGATGAAAAGAACCCGCTTCACGGGACCTCCTGCAGGATGTCCGGGCTCAGGTGCCGACGGATGAAGTGGTAGAGTCCTCCGATGGACTGTTGCTCTCGTTGCGCCGGCGCCATGCCAGCACTCCAAACAACAGCAGTAGACCATACGTCAGGCCTGTGCCGGTAGCCGTAATCCAGAAACTGCGCTGATACGACGCAGGCTTGAATGTCATCCGTACCTCGTGCGTCCCGGCGGGCACGACCACGCCCCGCAGGAGATGGTTGACCTGATGGATGGCAACGGGTTGCCCGTCGACCGTGGCCTGCCAGCCCGGCGGATAGTAGACCTCGCTCACGACCAGGAGCCGTGCGCGGTCGGTGTGTACGTTGAAGGTCATATCCTCCGCCGTGTACGATACCGTCTCCACCCATGTCGAATCGGAAGGTCCGGTCAGGGCGGCGGTATCCAGAGCCGCGGTATCGGTCACCAGTGCCGTCGATGCCGGATCGAATGCAGGGTCATTGATCGCCGCCCAGACGGCCTCGTGTCCCGGCAGCACCGCCACCGAGTCCACCAGCCAAGCTCGTCCTGGCCGATCCTGGTTCCGGTACACACTCTGCCCCGTTTCCTCGTCTTGGAAAACGGGGGCAAACCCTGGAAGCCCACCGGCAGCCACCAGGTACCCGACATCCATCATGTCGAGGGCTGCGCCGTTGACGCCCTGTGATCCACCGAAAAGAAGGTGATCCAGGAAGTCCTGATAAAGACGCAGCTTGGCACCGGAGTAGCCACCAAGCGACTCGTGGAAAAACGAGGGGCGCGCATTCTGGACGGGATGCTGCCCGAACTCCAGCGAAAGGACCCGGAAAGCCCCTTCACCCCCGTGACGCTCGCGCTCAGCCACCAGATAGCGGTCAAATCCGAACTCCCGTACTGATTCGGAGGGGTCGGATGCGGGTGACAGGGCCTCTTCGTTGATGTGTCGACGGGCCACGCCGGTCAGGTCCACCACGACGATGACCAAAACGAGAATGCCGACCAGCCAATACGGCAGTCGACGCTGGACAAGCAGATAGATCAGGGTGCCCAGCAAGACGATCACGAACAGCGAGCGGAAAGCATCTTTGGAAAACACGTCAATCCGCTGGGCCGTGATCTCCGCCAACTGCTCATCCACAAACTGCTGCACCCGTGGGTCAGCCATTGAGACCCCGGGATTCGAGCGTTCGATCTGCGTCTCGATCTGGGTGCGTTCCCCCGGCTTCTCGAACGAAAAGAGCGTGGTGCCCATCACATTCAAGATCACGAGCAGGATACCGAAGCCCAGAACCAACCGGAAAACAGGGCGGGCCAGCAATGAGGCGCGCTGCTCGGCCGCGTGCCTTAGGGACGCCATACCGCGGGCCGCCATGAGAGCCGCCAGCAGGGCCGACATGGACAACCACGTCTCGGGTACGCGGAACGCGTCGAACAAAGGAAAAAAAGAAAACATCGGCCGGTTCAGGAGGGCCAGATTCTCGCCAAGGGCAAACAGGATGGTGGCCAGGAAGGCGATGGAAAGGGAAAGCGTGGCCCGATCCCGCACGTTCCAGAAGGCCAGGGCCATGAGGATGATGGTGATCATCCCGAAGTAGTGGGGGCCGCCCGTGAACGTTTTCGCTCCCCAGTAGGTGGGGCTCGCGCCCCCGAAGGCATCTGCTACCAGGAGCGTCATGAGCTCGCCAACGCCCTGACTCCAAGCCATGGCATACTCCCAGCCCATCCCACCTGCTCCCCCACCAGAGGCCGAACCGCGGATGGTATAAGGGGTGATTTCAGCGTGGGACATATAGGGTTGGGCCACCATCATCAATCCCAGCACTGAGCCGAGGGCCAGCATGCCCGTTCCCCTGAAGAAAGCAGCGCGATCTCCGGATCGAAAGGCGTGGACGGCTTCGACCAGCCACCAGATACCGGCCGCCATGGTTACGTAGTAGGTAATCTGCACGTGACCGGCCCGGAGGTTGACGGCCAGGGCAATGGCAAACAGCAGGGCTGACACCAGCGTCCGTCGGTCCATGGCATGGATGAAGGCCAGAAGCATCCACGGCGCCCATGCGAGGGCGATGTACTTCGAGTTGTGTCCGGCTGCCAGAATGACCGGGATGTACGTGGTGAACCCGTAAGCCACGGCGGCCACGGCTGCAGAGAGGCTCTCCTTGGTCACGCGGAAAGCCAACAGGTAGGTACCGATCAGGAGTAGCCACATATGGGAGGTGGGCCAGATCAGGAGCCTGAGCTCCCGCATGATCACATCAACTTGCGGTACACTCAGCTCAGGCGAAATCATGTAACCCGGCATGCCGGCAAATACGCGACCCGCCCAGAGGGCTACGCTGCCCGTCTCCTCTTCCATCTCCAGCATGGACTCGGCCATGGCCCGCCACTGCACGGTATCCGTGGCAATGAGTTGCCCATCGGAAAAATGAATGGGGGCGAAGAACGCGACAGCCAGCAGCATCAGAAGCCCGATCATGACGGCGTGACGGCGCACCATGGATTGCGCATCCCAGAATCCAAACCATTCAGGAGCGGGTGTGGAGGGTTCAGCTCTGCGCTGACGGGAGGACTTCTTCTGACTCACGAATTCTTCCGTTTGGCTGGGATGGAGGAGGGATGGCGGGTGTTGAGGAGGGGTGGACGATGTCTCGATTGGGCGTGGATGGCGGCTCGGCCAGGCGTGTAGATTGGGCGTGGACAGGATCGTCTTGAGCTTCGGAAATTCCCGGAGTAGCCCGACGTCCCGGAAGCACGACTGCGCCCGCACCGATGGCAACGGACACGGCGTCAAACTACGGAACCCGATTATCTCCTGTTGGCAAGTGCTTCTGCATGGCTTCGCGGACATGCTCGACCAGCAACGGAATATCCTTTCGGGTATACCCTGTCAGATCGATAGGCGTGCCAAAGCACACTTCGAGGACACCCGGGCGTGCCATTTTGGTCTTCTCGTTGAACAGATGGTGGGCATTTACAATGGTCACGGGGACAACAGGTACCTGTGCTTCAATGGCCAAGAGGAATGCTCCCCGCTTGAATGCACCCAGATCCGATCCGTAGGACCGGGAGCCTTCTGGAAAAATGGCCACGGAAAGTCCATTTCGGATCCGCTGACCCGCTTCTTTCATGGTTTCGATGCTCCGCTTGGGATGGGATCGGTCAATGAAAACCGAGGGCGAACACCGAATGGCATGGCCCAGAAACGGTACCCGGGCCAACTCGGCCTTGGCCACCCAACCAAAAGGGACCGGGATGGACGAGCCTACAGCCGGAATATCCAGCGCTACTTGGTGATTGATGGCAAAAACCACAGGAGCGACCGTTTCAAGAGGGACCTCGAACGACGCACGGATCCGAATGCCCACGCCGGTGGCCATACCAATGCCCCATACCTTGGACCAGAAATTGAACGCTGAGGCTCTGGGAAACAGCAGGTAGGTGATGACGGTGCCGGTACCACACACGACAGTAACCACCGTGGCCCAGCAGACGGCCCATGCAAAGAATATGCGCTGCAGCACGCGAGCCACTTCAGTGGGTGATTGGTTTCTGGATCAGAAAGTAAGGTTACCGGTTTCCGCTCATCCAGAAAATTGCACAACTCGGCGCCATTTTGAAACCAGATGACGCTGTCATTTTGTGCTTTCCCCAGCCTGGGCGTCACCTTGGGCTCCCTACTTCCGCCCGCACGTAACGTTTCCAATGTAAACGGGCCATGCTACGACTTTCATTTCTGCTTTTGCTCTCAGCGGCTGCTTGGGACGTCACGCCAAGCATGGCGCAGCTCCGGGGCACTATCCACGTCGGCGTTACCGGATCCACGTTCCGGGGTGGCGCACTTCAGGATGCCTCACCCATCTACAGGCTGACAGGCGGTGCGGGCATACGATATGTCTATCCCAGCGGTCTCGAATTGGAAAGCGGCCTCGACTACGCAGTGAAGGGCGCCTCGTTGAAAGGCACGTTCGAAGATATTCCCATCACCGGGACATCAGAAATCACCTACCTGAGTGTGCCCTTCCTGATCGGATATCGCTGGGATGCCATCGGGCGAATGCGTCCCCGCCTGGTGGCAGGTCCGTCCCTGGGCTACAAAACGGACGCCCGCATCAGCTATAAGGCCGTCGGTAGCGATCTGGAACAGTCAACGACCGATGATGGCATTGGGCAACGGGATCTGGGATGGATTGTGGGGGTGGATGTCGACATGCCATTGGGCGGAGAAGTGCTGTTTTCTGGCATTCGCCTGACACTTGGTCAGTCCAATGCCCGTACGGTAAAGCCAGACGTCCTGAACACGACAGTAGCC
>JAFMNH010000024.1 GCA_017859335.1 Rhodothermales bacterium
GCCTGCGCTTTGCTATCCGTGAAGGCGGTCGGACGGTCGGTGCCGGCGTTGTGTCCAAGATCCTGGACTAAAACGTCCAGATTGCACCCTCTCTTTGTTGGGCTTCGTCGCCGGTCATTGCGACGTCCGTGAGCACGTCTCACTCCGGCTCCTCGCCCGCCTCGACAGGACGCAATCTGAACCGTTTTGCGGATGGGGGTTTCTCCCCCGCAAAACACCAAACTCGCACATCGCCGAGGGTCGGAAACGGCTCTCGGCACCTGTGCATCTAGGCCTCGATGAAATGGAGGTCCTGGTTTATTGACGTTGCTTGACGCAGATTATGGCGGAAAGCAAAACATAGTGTTTCTCGGAATTGACCGGGAAACCGCACCCATTGCTTGACGCAATAAGCGTCATGCAAGACACGGGCGTAGCTCAATTGGCAGAGCAGCGGTCTCCAAAACCGCAGGCTGCAGGTTCGAGTCCTGCCGCCCGTGCAACATGCAGCCTCGGCTGCGGTAGACGGTTCTCCCTCCCGGGGCGTACCGGAAGAAAACAGCATCAAACAAGAAGGAGTGACATGGCAGGCATCGGCGAATACATGCAGGAAGTAGGCAAAGAGATGCGCAAAGTCACCTGGCCAACGCAGAAAGAGCTGATCAGCAGCACGGTCGTTACCATTGTGGCTTCGATCATCATAGCCCTTTTCATCTTCGGCACGGACCGTGTCATCAGCACGGTTCTCGAAGTCATCTACGGCTGACGGATCCTGCTTCGCTGATTCCATTCACCCAATCCGCACGTCCATGGATGCTGCCAAAGGAAATCAGACACGGAAATGGTACGTTCTGCGCACGTTCTCCGGTCATGAGAAAAAAGTAAAGGAGTACCTCGAAGAGGAGCTCGATCGTCTAGGCATGCTTGAGAAGATGCCGGAGATCATGATTCCGACGGAGACCGTTTTTGAAATGCGGGCTGGCAAGAAGCGGACCCGTGAGAAAAACTTCTTCCCGGGATACATCCTGGTCAATGCCATTCTGGACAAGGAGCTCACGCACATCCTGTCTGGCGTTCCCTCCGTTGTCGGGTTCCTTACCACTGGTGATGAGCCTACGCCATTGCGCCCGGATGAGGTCAATCGCATTCTAGGTAAGATGGACGAGGTCCGGGATGCGGGCGAACAGCCTGAGATTCCCTTCAAGGAAGGCGATGCTGTCAAGGTGGTGGATGGACCGTTCAATAACTTCAACGGCCTTGTCGAGGAGGTTTTCCCGGACAAGATGAAAGTCCGGGTGATGGTGTCCATCTTCGGTCGCAAGACGCCGCTGGAGCTCGATTACCTCCAGGTGGAACACGAGGAGTAACCTCCTTCGATGAATATTCATCCGGCTGGCGACGTTGGTCGGAACTGAACATGGCGCGGGCTGTTACTGATCGGCTTGCGCAATTTAGCAACCAAACCAAGCGGGAGCCTGTTACAACGGCGTTTGAACCGCGAAAGACATGGCAAAGAAAATAGACGGCTACATCAAGCTGCAGATCCGGGCAGGGCAGGCATCTCCCGCTCCCCCGATTGGTCCGGCGCTTGGTCAGAAGGGCGTCAATATCATGGAATTCTGCAAGGCGTTCAATGCCGCCACGCAGGACAAGAACGGACTCATTGTCCCGGTGGTCATCACCGTGTTCGCTGACAAGTCCTTCACCTTCATTATCAAGAGCCCGCCAGCGGCCGTTCTGCTCAAGAACGCTGCCAAGATCAAGTCGGGCGCGGCAGATCCCCTGCGTGAGAACGTCGGTACGGTCACCTGGGACCAGTGCCGGGAAATCGCCGAGCAAAAAATGCCGGACCTCAATGCATTTGACCTGGACCAGGGAGCCCGCATGATCGCGGGAACGGCCCGGTCCATGGGTCTGAAGGTCAAAGGAGCCCCCAAGGTAAAGGCCTGACCGGGTCGTTACGCCGAAAAGCCTCAGGGGCATACCCATCACCTGCGGGAGCCATCCGATCACAAACTCGGGGCGTCTGAACCGCAAAGATCACACTCAACATGGCCAAGAAAGGAAAACGTTTCCGCGCCGCCCAGGAACTGCTTGCGCAGATCGAAGGGCCCGTCGGTGTTTCGGAAGCGGCAGAACTCGTAAAGAAAACGGCGTCCGCCAAGTTCGACGAATCTGTCGATCTGGATGTACGCCTCGGAGTCGATCCCCGTCACGCCGACCAGATGGTCCGTGGTACGGTGGCTCTTCCCCATGGTACCGGCAAGGATGTCCGCGTCCTCGTGCTTGCTAACGAAGGCAAGCAGCAGGAGGCTCGGGATGCTGGTGCTGACCATGTCGGCCTGGAAGACATGGCCGACAAAATCCAGAAGCAAGGCTGGACGGATTTCGACGTTGTCATTGCAACGCCTGATGTTATGGCCGTTGTGGGTAGGCTCGGTCGCGTCCTCGGACCTCGTGGCTTGATGCCGAACCCCAAGAGCGGTACGGTCACCATGGACCTGGCAGCAGCGGTCGCTGAAGTCAAGGCAGGTAAGATCGATTTCCGTGTCGACAAGGCTGGTATCCTGCACTGTTCGATCGGGAAAGCTTCCTTTTCGGCCGAGCAGATCACGGAAAACGCCGAGGCATTCCTCAAGGAAATCCTGCGATTGCGTCCGGCTTCCGCTAAAGGCACCTACCTGCGCTCCGTCACCATGTCAACGACCATGGGCCCCGGAATCCCGATGGATCGTTCGCAGGTGGCTTCATCACTGCGCTGAGTCTCCCTCCTGAATAGCCCCTTGGGGCAAAAGACACACTGATATCATGGCAATGACCAGAACACAGAAGGAGGCGACTGTAGACCAGCTCGTTGAGAAGCTTGAGCAGACGCCGACTATCTACATTACGAACTACTCCGGCCTGTCCGTTGAGCAAGCTACCGAACTGCGTAGCCGCTTCCGTGAGGCCGGTGTTGAGTACAAAGTCATCAAGAACACGATGCTGCGCCTGGCAATGGAGCGCATCGGTGGCTACGATGACATCTATGAAACCCTCCACGGTCCTACAGCCGTGGCCTTCTCCGAGGAGCCCTCTGCACCGGGCCGGGTCATCAAGAAATACCTTGAAGAGACCAAAGGAGAACTTCCTGAACTGAAAGGAGCCCACGTTGAAGGTGCCGTTTACCATGCGGATGCCCTCGACATGCTGGCTGCTCTCAAGTCAAAGGAAGAGCTCATTGGAGAAATCATCACATTGCTGCAGTCGCCGATCACGAACATCGTGGGCGGCCTGCAGGCTCAGGGTTCCAACCTGGTTGGAGCCATCAAGACGATCGCGGAGAAGGCAGAAGCCTGATCCCGGTCCCGCGCCGGTCCTGGCCGGTGGCAACGGAAAATAGTTTCCATAAACCCTTAATCAGCAGCCGAGCCCCCCGGGCGCAGACCGCTGCAGGAGAAAGAACACACCATGGCAGATATCAAAGAACTCGCTGAATCCCTGGTCGGCCTCACGATCAAAGAAGCCAACGAACTGGCACAGCTCCTCGAAGACGAGTACGGCATCAAGCCTGCTGCTGCAGCTGTTGCTGTTGCAGGTCCTGCTGCCGGCGGCGGCGGCGACGCTGCTGAAGAGCAGACCGAATTCGACGTGATCCTCAAGTCGGCCGGCGACAAGAAGATCAACGTGATCAAGGAAGTTCGCGGCATCACCGGTCTTGGCCTCAAAGAAGCCAAGGAAATGGTCGATGGCGCACCTTCCACGGTCAAAGAGCAGGTTTCAAAAGACGAAGCCGAAGACATCAAGGCCAAGCTGGAAGGCGCCGGAGCCGAAGTAGAACTCAAGTAAGCGTTCTACGGTGCAGCTCTCCAACAGCTGACGCCGATTGACCTGGCCGGTCCCGGATTCCGGGGCCGGCTTTCGGCGGTTGAATCAGGTCCGACCCCGACCATCGTGTCATCCTCATTCCTCAACGGTAACTGACCGCACCATGCCCAAGGTAAAGAGTCAAGCCGTGCGCTCCACATTCGCGCGCATCAAGACAATCAAGGACTATCCCGATTTTCTGGACGTCCAATTGCAGTCGTTCCACGACTTCGTACAAGACCACATTCCCCCGGAGGAACGGGAGGGTACAGGTCTACAGGCGGTGTTCAATGAACACTTCCCCATAAACGACAGTCGGGAGCGCTACACGCTCGAGTTCATCCAGTACGGACTGGATGCTCCGAAGCACTCCGTTGAGGAATGCATCGCCCAAGGTCTGTCCTTTTCTGTCCCGCTCAAGGCCAAGCTGCGCCTGTCGGCCAAGGAGGATGAGGACGAGGACGAGGCGGAGGAAGCCATTGAGCAGGAGGTGTACCTCGGGAACCTTCCGTTCATGACGGAACGTGGTACGTTTGTGATCAACGGTGCCGAGCGCGTCGTCGTGTCACAGCTGCACCGTTCTCCCGGTGTTTTCTTCGGGCAAAGCAAGCACCCCAACGGTACGGATCTGTACTCTGCTCGCGTCATCCCATTCCGGGGCTCGTGGATCGAGTTCTCCACGGACGTGGGCAACATGATGTGGGCCTACATCGACCGCAAGAAGAAGCTTCCGGTTACGACGCTGCTGCGTGCCCTCGGGTACTCGAGCAACGAGGAAATCGTCAAGCTCTTCGATCTGGCCGACACGGTTTCAAGCAAAACCAAAAAGTCGTTCAAGAGCGCAGTAGGTCGTCGTCTTGCCGCAACGGTATCCATCGAGCGGATGACCGAGGTTGTCGACGAGGATACCGGCGAGGTCATCGAGCAGCGTATCGAGCGCGAAGTCATTCTCCCGGCTCAGCACGAACTGGAGGAAGGCGACTACGATACGCTGAAGGAGGCGGGAGTGGAGAAAATCCACCTCGTCCGCGAAGAGACCGAGGACGATGAGCTGGACAAGACCACACTCATCAACACCCTCAAGAAGGACCCGACGCATTCTGAAAAAGAAGCGCTCGAGTACCTGTATCTGCAGCTGCGTGGAGCGGAAGCGCCCGATCAGGACACCGCACGTGGCGTACTGGAGCGGCTCTTCTTCAGCGACAAGCGCTATGACCTGGGCGAAGTGGGCCGCTACCGGATCAACTCCCGCCTGCGCCTGAGCGAGGACAAGAAGCTGCAGACGCTTTCGCGCAACGACATCATTGCCATCATCGGCGAGCTGATCAGCTTGCAGAACGGCAAGAGCAACGTCGACGATATCGACCACCTCGGCAACCGCCGTGTCCGGTCCGTCGGCGAGCAGCTGGCTTCGCAGTTCTCCCTGGGTATGGCCCGCATGGCACGTACCATCAAGGAGCGCATGAACCTGCGTGATGCCGACAAATTCACGCCGCAGGACCTGGTCAACGCTCGCACCGTATCGAGTGTGATCAATACGTTCTTCGGAACCAACCAGCTCAGCCAGTTCATGGACCAGACGAACCCGCTGGCCGAGCTGACGCACAAGCGCCGTATGTCAGCCCTCGGTCCGGGTGGTCTGACGCGTGAGCGCGCTGGTTTCGAGGTTCGCGACGTGCACTACACGCACTACGGTCGTCTGTGCCCGATTGAGACGCCTGAAGGGCCGAACATCGGTCTGATCTCATCTCTGTGTGTGCACGCACGCATCAACGACTACGGTTTCATTGAGACGCCGTACCGCGTGGTCAAGAGTGGCAAGGTCACGAAGAACATCGAGTTCCTCTCGGCCGAGCAGGAAGACCATGCCATGATCGCACAGGCCAATGCCCCGATCGATGACAAAGGTAACTTTGTCAACAAGCTGGTGCGCTGCCGTCGCCGTGGCGACTTCCCGGTCGTGGAGCCTTCGGAAGTCCAGTACATGGACATCTCTCCGAACCAGATCGTATCCCCGGCCGCTTCGCTTATCCCGTTCCTTGAACACGACGATGCCAACCGTGCCCTGATGGGATCGAACATGCAGCGCCAGGCCGTGCCGATGCTGCGTGCCGAGGCGCCGCTTGTGGGTACGGGTCTCGAGGGCAGGGTTGCCCGCGACTCGCGTGCTGTGCTCGTGGCCGAAGGCAATGGGGTCGTCGAATATGTGGATGCCCGGGAAATCCGCATCCGTTACGACCGCTCAAAGGACGAGGAGACGCTGTCCTTCGATGAGCCGGTCAAGTCCTACAAGCTGACCAAATTCCGTCGTACCAACCAGGATACGGCTGTGAACCAGAGCCCGATCGTCAAGGTCGGCGACCGCGTTGAAGAGAACACCATCCTCACAGACGGTTTCTCGACGGACAACGGCGAATTGGCGCTCGGAAAGAACGTGCTGGTGGCTTTCATGCCGTGGCGCGGATACAACTTCGAGGACGCCATCGTCATCTCCGAGCGTCTCGTTGCGGACGACGTCTACACGTCGATCCACATCGAGGAGTTCGAACTGCAGGTGCGGGACACCAAGCGCGGCGAGGAAGAACTCACGCGTGAAATCCCGAACGTGTCCGAGGAGGCTACAAAAGACCTCGATGAGCGCGGCATCATCCGCGTAGGTGCCGAAGTCAAGGCCGGCGACATCATTGTCGGCAAGATCACGCCGAAAGGGGAGACCGACCCGACGCCGGAAGAGAAGCTCCTCCGCGCCATCTTCGGTGACAAGGCCGGAGACGTGAAGGACGCATCGCTGAAGGCACCTCCGGGAATGAAAGGTGTCGTCATCGATACGAAACTTTTCAGCCGTCGCAAGCTGGATCCGGCGTCCAAGAAAGAAGAGAACAAGCGCCTGGCTGAGATCGAGAAGGATCTCGAACTGGCCATGTCCGAACTGGTCTCCACTTTCTGGGACAAGTTCTTCGGTCTGCTCGATGGCAAGAAAGCCAAGGATCTGGTTCAGCGAAATGGCGAGGTCCTCGTATCTGAGGGCGCCAAGATCGACAGGAAGAAATTCAAGGATGTCAATCCGCTCGACATCGATCCGCGCTGCGCCTTCACAGGTGACGAGAAGCTTGATGCCGATGTCAAGAAGATGATCCGCAACTTCGAGCGTGCCCATCGCACGGTCGAAGGCAGTGCCAAACGCGACAAGCACCAGGTACAGATGGGCGACGAGCTGCCTCCGGGCATCGTCCAGCTGGCCAAGGTGTACGTGGCCAAGAAGCGCAAGATTTCGGTCGGCGACAAGATGGCCGGTCGTCACGGCAACAAAGGGGTCATTGCCAAGGTCGTCCCGCAGGAAGACATGCCGTTCCTCGAGGACGGTACGCCTGTGGACATCGTGCTCAACCCGCTCGGTGTGCCATCGCGAATGAACCTCGGTCAGATCTACGAAACCCTGCTCGGATGGGCTGGCAAGAAGCTCGGAACGAACTTCGCCACGCCAATTTTCGACGGAGCAACGGTAGCCGATGTAGAGGAGACCATGAAGAAGGCAGGCCTTCCGGTCGACGGTCGTACGCAGCTGTACGATGGTCGTACGGGAACGCCGTTCGATCAGCAGACAACGGTCGGCTACATCTACATGCTGAAGCTGAGCCACCTCGTGGACGACAAGCTGCATGCCCGTTCGATTGGACCGTACTCGCTCATCACCCAGCAGCCGCTTGGTGGTAAGGCGCAGTTCGGTGGCCAGCGTCTCGGGGAGATGGAGGTCTGGGCGCTCTATGCCTACGGTGCCTCCAACGTTCTCCAGGAGATGCTGACCTACAAATCGGACGACGTTCAGGGCCGCTCCAAGGCCTACGAATGCATCGTGAAGGGTGAAAACATGCCGGAAGCCGGCACGCCAGAGTCCTTCAACGTCCTCGTTCGCGAATTGCAGGGGCTGGGACTGGAAGTCAATCTCGACTGATCCCTCCAGCCACCGTCCCCACGCATCCTAACCTTCGTATTCCGACATGCCCTACGGAAAACCCCAGAAGATCAAGAAGAACTTCAGCAGCATCACCGTCAGCCTCGCTTCGCCCGAGGCCATTCTCGAGCGGTCTTATGGTGAGGTCCTGAAGCCTGAAACGATCAACTACCGCTCCTTCAAGCCAGAGAAGGAAGGTCTTTTCTGCGAGAAGATTTTTGGTCCCGTAAAGGACTGGGAATGCCATTGTGGTAAATACAAGCGTATCCGCTACAAGGGCATCATCTGTGACCGATGTGGTGTCGAAGTCACCCAGAAATCGGTGCGTCGCGAGCGCATGGGACACATCACCTTGAGTGTGCCCGTCGTTCATATCTGGTACTTCAAGACGCTTCCGAACAAGATTGGTCACCTGCTTGGTATCCGTTCGAAGGATCTCGAGAAGATCATCTACTACGAAAACTACGTCGTGGTCAACCCGGGCAGCGCGGCAGCGTTGGGTGTGGAGGAGAAGCAGCTCTTGACGGAGGATGAGTACTTCAACATCCTCTACCAAATCCGCGAAGACAATAATCGTCTCGAGGATGATGACCCGGAGAAATTCGTGGCCATGATCGGTGGCGAGGCCGTTGAAGAACTGCTCAAGCGCACTGATCTTGTTCGCTCGGCACAGGAGCTTCGCTTTCAGATCAAAACAGAGACAAGTCAGCAGCGCAAGGCGGAAGCCCTGAAGCGTCTGACAGTCGTCGAGTCGTTCCGCGAGGCCAACCGTCGCATCGAAAACCGTCCTGAGTGGATGGTCATGCGTGTCATTCCGGTCATTCCGCCCGAACTGCGCCCGCTGGTGCCGCTCGAAGGAGGTCGCTTTGCCACATCCGACCTGAACGACCTCTACCGTCGTGTCATTATCCGGAACAACCGCCTCAAGCGTCTGATCGACATCAAGGCGCCCGAAGTCATCCTGCGCAACGAGAAGCGCATGCTTCAGGAGGCGGTCGATTCGCTGTTTGACAACTCGCGTAAAGCCAACGCCGTTCGTTCGGACTCCAACCGCGCGTTGAAGTCCCTTTCGGACATGCTGAAGGGTAAGCAGGGACGTTTCCGTCAGAACCTGCTCGGAAAGCGCGTCGACTACTCCGGTCGTTCGGTCATCGTCGTGGGTCCCGAGCTGAAGCTGCACCAGTGTGGTCTGCCCAAGCAGATGGCTGTTGAGCTGTTCAAGCCGTTTGTCATCCGCAAGCTCATCGAGCGCGGCATCGTCAAAACGGTGAAGAGCGCCAAGAAAGTGGTCGATCGCCGCACGAGCGATGTCTGGGACATCCTGGAAAAAGTAATCCAGGGCCGACCGGTCCTTCTGAACCGCGCTCCGACGCTTCACCGACTGGGTATCCAGGCATTTCAGCCGGTCCTGATCGAAGGCAAGGCCATCCGTCTCCACCCGCTCGTCTGTACGGCCTTCAACGCCGACTTCGACGGTGACCAGATGGCTGTCCACGTTCCGCTTTCGCACGATGCGGCGCTGGAAGCACAGCTGTTGATGCTTTCGAGCCACAACATTCTCTCACCCGCCCACGGTGGTCCGATTGCCGTTCCGACGCAGGACATGGTCCTCGGTCTGTACTACATGACCAAATCGTCCAACGGCGAGCGCGGCGAAGGGATGCGTTTCTCATCCATTACAGAAGCGCGTCAGGCCTACGACCAGGGCGTTGTTCACCTTCATGCCAAGGTCAAGGTCCGTCTCGACGATGGTGCGGTCATCGACACCACCATGGGACGTATCCTCTTCAACGAGATCGTTCCTGAGAGCGTGGGGTACATCAACGAGGTGCTCACGAAGAAGAACCTTCGTGGCATCATCGGTCGGGTACTCAAAGCAGCCGGATTCCCACAGACGGCAGCCTTTCTCGACGCTATCAAAGAGCTTGGCTTCGAGAACGCAACGGTTGCCGGTCTGACGTTCTCGATTGCCGACATCGTCATCCCCGAGGCCAAGATCCAGTTGATCGAAGGTGCTCAGAAGGAAGTGGAGAAAGCGCGTGGCAACTACGCCATGGGCTTCATCACGGAGAACGAGCGCTACAACCAGGTCATCGACATCTGGACGCACATCAACAACCAGGTCTCCGAGGTTCTGTTCGAGTCGCTCAAGCAGGATCGCGATGGGTTCAACGCCATTTACATGATGGCGGACTCTGGTGCTCGTGGTTCGAAGGAGCAGATCCGTCAGCTGGGTGGTATGCGTGGTCTGATGGCCAAGCCGCAGAAATCCCTCGTGGGTTCTGCCGGTGAGATCATCGAGAACCCGATCATTTCCAACTTCAAGGAAGGTCTGACCGTCCTCGAGTACTTCATCTCGACGCACGGTGCCCGTAAGGGTCTGGCCGATACGGCCCTCAAAACGGCTGACGCCGGTTACCTGACGCGTCGTCTTGTGGACGTCGCCCAGGACGTAACGGTCAACGAGTACGACTGTGGCACGCTCCGCGGTATCCGTATTTCTGCCCTCAAGGACAACGAGGATGTGGTCGAGCCGCTGGCAGACCGGATCCTGGGTCGCGTTTCGGTGCACGATGTGACCGATCCGCTGACCGGCGATCTGATCGTTGAGGCGAATGAGCTGATTGACGAGGAGAAGTCACGTTCCATCGCCGAAACCTCGATCGAAG
This sequence comes from Rhodothermales bacterium, assembly GCA_017859335.1. Taxonomy (GTDB): domain Bacteria; phylum Bacteroidota; class Rhodothermia; order Rhodothermales; family UBA10348; genus JAAZVD01. Next base: position 10,447 of record JAFMNH010000024.1, read on the forward strand.
AGGTAGAAATCCGGTCCGTGCTCACCTGTGAGGCCCGCCGGGGTGTGTGCGCGCTGTGCTATGGACGAAACCTCGGATCGAACCGCATGGTCGAGACGGGCGAATCCGTCGGTGTCGTAGCTGCCCAGTCCATCGGTGAGCCGGGAACGCAGCTGACCCTCCGAACCTTCCACATCGGTGGAACGGCCAGCCGTATCTCTGCTGAATCGACGATTCAGACGAAGTTTGCCGGTAAGGCGGTCTTCGAAAATCTCCGCTCCGTTGAATTCGACACTGGAGAAGAGACCAAAGACGTGGTACTCTCTCGCCAGGGTGAAATCCACATCGTGGATCCTGAAGAGGGCAACCGTCAGCTCATCTCGTACCTGATCCCCTACGGCGCAGAAGTGCTTGTCGGAGACGGCGACATGGTAGAGAAAGGCGGCGTGCTGGCTGCTTGGGACCCCTACAACTCGGTCATCATGTCCGAGTTTGCGGGTACCGTTGGCTTCCAGGACATCATCGAAAGTGTGACTTTCCGCGAGGAGTCGGACGAACAGACCGGTTACAAGGAAAAGGTCATCATCGATACGCGCGAGCGCTCCCTGACCCCGGCCATCCTGGTCAAAGGCAAGGAGGGCGAACGCGAGTATCCGCTGCCGGTGGGTGCCCGTATTCAGGTCGACGCCAAGGACAAGGTGGGTGCCGGTCATGTGCTGGTGAAAATCCCGCGCCAGTCCGCCAAGACCCGCGACATTACCGGTGGTCTGCCGCGTGTTACGGAGCTTTTCGAGGCCCGTACGCCGAACGACGCCGCCAAGGTATCCGAGATTGACGGTATTGTCAGCTTCGGCGGTCGTAAGCGCGGTTCACAGGAGGTGGTCGTCACGAGCCGGGATGGCTCGGAATCGAAGACCTACCTTGTATCCCTCACGAAGCACCTCCTTGTTCACGAGAACGATTTCGTCCGCGCTGGCGACCCGCTCTCAGATGGTCAGGTAGCTCCGCAGGATATCCTTTCCATCCTCGGCCCCCGTGCTGTGCAGGAGTATCTGGTCAATGAGATCCAGGAAGTCTACCGCCTGCAGGGTGTGACCATCAACGACAAGCACATCGAGTGTATCGTGCGCCAGATGATGCAGAAAGTACTGGTCGTCGATGCCGGAGATACCACGCTGCTTGAGGACAACTACGTCGATCGTTTCGTGCTCGAAGAGATGAACGACAACCTCTACGACAACTTCGTCGTCATCGATGCCGGAGAATCCGATCTTTCCATTGGTGAGGTTGTGGATCGACGTCGTCTCAGGGAGATCAATTCCACGATGAAGCGTCAGGACAAGAGGGAAGTCTTGGTGCGCGATGCGCAGCCGGCTGTGGCCGAGCCCGTCCTGCTGGGAATCACGCAAGCGGCGTTGGCAACAGACTCCTTCGTATCTGCGGCTTCCTTCCAGGAAACGACCAAGGTTCTTACGGAAGCGTCCATCGCGGCCAAACAGGATCCGCTCTTCGGGCTGAAGGAGAACGTGATCGTGGGTCACCTCATCCCGGCAGGTACCGGACAGCGACAGTTCAAGGATCTCATCGTTGGCTCGCAGAAGGACTACGAAGAGCTTCAGGCAGCAGTCGGAACCGAGTCGAGTGGTGATGGCTCCTCCCGGGAGACCGTCGCTCCCTGACAGCCTTGAATGCATCCCGACGCTGAAGCAGCCCTTCAGCCTGCAGGATGCGTAACAAAGCTGCTGTCAATCCTACGTATGGGCGCGGCCGCTGCAAGCGGCCGCGCCCATATTTTTTGGGGCTATCGTGTAGCCCCATTTGAGGCGCCGCTACGTTCTTCTCCGACGTATCACACAAGCGGCGCATCCCCTTGCAGCACGCTCCGTACGCACGTATCCAGCCCCCTGGCTCCTCTATTCCCCCTGCTTCATGCTGCGAGATATTCATGCCTACGTTGGTAGCATCGGAACCCTGCTTGCAACGGTGGGCATGCTCGTTGTCTTTCTTGGCTGGTGGATGGCTATTACGGCAACGGTCGTCCGCGAGGGGGTAGGGACGTGGGCTAAAGCCATACGGATCGTCATGATTGCTGTGTTTCCGCCGCTGGGAATGTTGTTTCTTCTGCTTTATGTCCGCTCAGACAGAGCCGTTGTATCCCAAGCCATGCGATCGGCCTCCCTGCCTGGTCATCCAGAGCGCTCCCCGGACAGCAGCGGCGTGGATCCCGTGTTGGTGCAAGCGGCCTAAAAGGTCGACCAATTGCGACTGGACGGACTGCGGGCAGGGGCTTACATTGGATTAACGCCGTTATTTGGGTCCGGACATGAGCGAAGCAGAAGAAAAAGGACTACGCAGAGCCATTCTCGATACTGCCCGTCAGCTGTTGACCACGGTCGGGTATGCGCACCTCTCGATGCGCAATATTGCAAAAGAGATCGGATACAGCGCGACAAGTATTTATCTGCACTTTGAGAGCAAGGACGATCTGATTCATGCCCTCATCGATGAGGGGGTCGATGTCCTCTTTCGCGAGTTGAGTCAGGCCGATGTGGCCTCTTCAAGCTCCGAGCAACGACTGGAGGCCATGTGTCGCGCATACGTGCGGTTTGGCCTGGAGCGCTCCGAGTATTACGGAATCATGTATGTGCTCCATCCGGAGTACATAAAGCGCTATCCCGTCGACAAATACCGCAAGGCGCGTCGCAACCTCGAGATCATGGCACAGGCCGTACAGGATGGGATTGAGGCTGGTGTCTTCAGGAAAGTCGAGCCCATGTTGGCGGCCAATCTGGCGTGGGCCCAGCTGCATGGCATTGTAACCCTGCTCAGCTCTGAGCGCGTTGACAAACGCATTGACCCCGACGTGTTTGTGGATGCCGGCTGTCGGCACGTCGTATCTGGTCTTTTTACTCCGGAGCGGCTTGCAGGTAGGCATGCTTCGTGAGCTTGAGACCCTGGGCTCTATGAGGCACTCCGTGCTTCTCGACGTGCCCGGGCTTCTTGAAGCACCAGAGGGCTCAGCCATGCCTTCCCTATAGAGTACGTACTGATTCACCGGATGCAGCCATCAAGGTTGTGGACCATCATGCTTCCGTTCTTCTCCTTTTTCGATACGCTGGCGCCTGACTGGATGGTTTGGACATTCCTCGTTCTGGCCATTCTCCACATGGGTTTTCACGGGTGGGGACTCAAGGCCTGGCTTGGTGTGCTGGCTGTCTTCCTGTATGGTATAGGGGCGTCAGGGGGGGTATGGATAGCCTGGGCGGCTCTGGTCATTCTCTTTGTCATCCCAGCCCCGCGGCGCATGATCAGTGCCGGGGTGATGAAGCTACTGGACGCCATCAATTTCCTACCCACCATCTCCAGGACCGAGCAGGAAGCCATCGATGCAGGCACCACGTGGGTGGAGCGCGAATTGTTTTCCGGTCAGCCGGATTTCAAACGCATCCTGGCCGAGGAAGGGTATCCCGGGTTGACCGAGGAAGAACAGGCCTTTATTGATGGGCCTTGTCAGCAGCTGTGTGATGCTACCGATGACTGGGAGGTCTTCCAGCGCCGGGATCTGCCTCCTGACGTCTGGGCGCTGCTGAAGGAGCATCGGTTTTTCGGCATGATCATCCCGAAAGAGTATGGTGGTTTGGGTTTTTCCGCATCGGCCAACAGTGCGGTGGTCGGGAAAGTGGCCAGTGCCAACACGGTGCTTGGCATTACGGTCATGGTACCCAACTCATTGGGTCCGGCCGAGCTGCTCATCCATTATGGTACCGAGCAGCAAAAGAACTATTACCTGCCACGTCTTGCTGCCAATGAAGAAATACCGGCCTTTGCCTTGACCGAACCGGGAGCAGGATCCGATGCCGGCGCCATGTCTGCACGGGGTGATGTATTCCGAGGGGAGGATGGGCGACTGAAGATCCGCCTGAATTGGAGCAAGCGATATATTACCCTGGCCCCTATTTCTACCGTGCTTGGATTGGCCTTCAAGCTCTATGATCCTGACGAATTACTCGGCAAAGGCCGGCAATTGGGCATTACCTGTGCACTCATCCGCTCGAGTACTGAGGGTGTAGACAATGGGTACCGCCACGATCCGCTTGGCATCCCTTTCTTCAACGGTCCCACCTACGGCAAGGACGTGGTCGTGGATCTGGAGGAAGCGGTCATTGGTGGTGCCGATGGGGTAGGCCGGGGATGGCGTATGCTCATGGAATGTCTTGCCGCCGGTCGAGGCATCTCACTCCCCGCCGTCGGGACGTTCAGCGCCAAGAAAGTGGCGCGTGTAGCCGGTGCCCATGCCGTTATACGTCAACAGTTCGGTCTGTCCATCGGCACCTTTGAAGGGATACAGGAGCCTCTTGCTCGCATTGGAGGAATGACCTACATACTGGATGCAGCACGGCGATTCACGAATGGCGCATTGGACAAAGGGGCGAAACCGGCGGTTGTTACGGCCATGATGAAATACAATGCGACAGAGGCATTCCGCCATATCATCAATGATGGGATGGATATCCTGGGTGGTAACGCTATTTCCCGCGGTCCTCGCAATGCCCTGGCACACGCCTATATTAATACCCCCATTGGCGTTACGGTGGAAGGGGCCAACATTCTGACACGCACGCTCATTGTTTTCGGTCAGGGCGCTATCCGCGCCCATCCCTATGTATTGAGGGAGGTAGAGGCTCTTGAGGCAGGAGATGCAGACGCCTTTGACAAGGCCTTTTGGAGTCATGTGGGAATGGTCGTGCGCAATGCGTTCCGGTCGGTGTTCCTATCACTCTCCAGAGGTCGGCTGGCACCATCCCCCGTTACCGGTCCAGCAGCTCAATACTACCGGAAGCTGGCGTGGGCATCAGCCTCGTTCAGTATTCTTGCGGACCTCGCACTGGCCATGATGGGCGGCAATCTCAAGCGACGCGAGATGATAACGGGTCGCTTTGCGGACATTTTCTCCTGGTTGTACCTGACCACAGCCACTCTGCATCGCTTTGAGGCCGAAGGTCGCCGCACCGAAGATGAGCCACTTCTTCGCTATAGTATGGCTGTAGCATTCAACCGATTGCAAGATGGATTCGATGCCCTTTTCGCCTCACTTCGGCTGCCGGTGCTCGGACTGCTCTTCCGCGGTCCCATCGGGGCATGGTCGCGATTGAACCGTTTTCATCCGCCAGCAACAGATGTCGATATCCAAAGGGTTGCTGCCGTATTGATGACATCCGGCAAGCAGAGGGATCGCCTGACGGAAGGGATGTATGTGGCAGCGACACCCGATAAACCCACCGGTCGCATGGAAAGGGCGATGGCTGCGTGCTTGAGAGCTGAGAAGGCCGCCTCCGTTTTGAAAAAGGCATCACGCAGGGGCCATCTTCCGCGGGGTCCGTTGGAAGCGCAGCTCGGAGCTGCTGTTGCTGCCAACCTCGTGACGCGTGAGGATGCTGAGCTGGTTCGCGATGCCGAGCGTTTTCGAAACGATGCTATCCAGGTAGATGCTTTTTCGCTGGATGAGTATAATCTGACCGCCCATGTCGGCTCGAGTGGCTCATAGATCATTTTTATGCCGGAGTGCGCCTGCACGACGCCGTCCCACGGGATCCGCCCGGCTTCGGATTCGCAAGATGGTAGACGGATTCGTATATTAAAGGTTCGTAGCTACGAAGCAGCCAACCCCGTTTTTCCATGGCAACCCAAAACATGAACGATAGCTGGACCCGCGTTGTTGATCAGATCCGCTCGATCTGGAGTGATCAGGACTTCGACGATACAGAGATGAAGAAGGCCCGCGGAAAGTTCAACAAGATGGTCGACCTCATTCACGAGAAGACCGGAGAGCCTCGCCCGGAGATCATGCAGAAAATTTCAGCTTTTCTGTAGGGTCACGTCCCCACCGACTCCCGAAAGCCCGGCCATTCAGGCCGGGCTTTTTCTGTTTCTGATCGTTTCATACCATGTCAGGGCTTTGCCCATCATCCTGACAATCCACGGTACCTGATGTCCATCTGGAAAAAGCCGATCGACCTCGAAACCATCAACCAATTCAGCCTGGTTGGACTGGTTGGCCATCTTGGCATACACATTACGGGTATCTCGGATACCTCCATGACGGCCACCATGCCCGTGGATGAGCGCACCAAGCAGGCGCTGGGATTGCTGCACGGAGGTGCATCGGCTGCTTTGCTCGAAACAGTAGCCAGTGTTGCGGCCAACTGGGCGGTGGCCGATGATGCTTTTTGCGTTGGTGTGGAGCTCAATATCAACCACCTGAGGGCGAAAACAGAGGGGCAGGTGCATGCCACCGCACGTCCCTTGCGCCTTGGGCGCACGATCCAGGTCTGGAATGTGGATATACTGGATGAGAAGGGTGAGGCTGTATCATCCGGTCGAATGACGATGGCGGTGCGTCAGCGGTGATACCAGCCCTATCTGATGGCCCTTCAGTTGGGTCGGTCCTGCTAAAAAGACCCTTTGCTCTCCGGTGGAGTCAGTCAGGTTGATCGACCACATCCTCTGGCGCTCGGGAATGGTTGCTGGATTGGGATGACTGGTGGGTATATTGACGGAGCCCGATCCATTGGGCCAGCCTGTTGGCCCCACCCGGCTCGGGACGTCTATCCCCCCCGATCGACCTCATGAAAGGTATCTCTTCCGGTATGCTCCAACTCCTGATGAAGGCACCTGTGGTGCTTCTCCTGTCGTCATTCTTGTTTGGATGCCAGAACGTATCAACGCAGATACCGCTGGGTACAGCGCAACAGGCTGAGAGCACGGGATCTGGATTCAGGACGGGCGATATCCGTGAAATATCGATTCCAGGTACGGGTGTCTCCTTTACCATGGTCTATGTTGAAGGAGGTACCTACCGTATCGGAACGCCCGTGGGAGAGCCGGGACGGGAAGATGACGAGGGCCCGGTGACAGACGTGGCGGTGGGGGGCTACTGGATTGGTCAGTATGAAGTCACGGATGATGAATTCAACGTTTTCCGCTACCCCGACAGGGATTCAGATTCCACTGCCGTCCCCGATGCTAGTTATGATGTGGATGCGGTTTCCCGGCCAAGTCCACCCTATGAGGACCCAGCCTTTGGTATGGGTGGATCCGGAAAACCTGCTGTGGGCATGACCCAGTGGGGCGCGCTGCAGTATGCGAAATGGCTGACGGAAAAGACCAATGTGTTTTTCCGCCTGCCAAAGGAGACCGAGTGGGAAATTGCCTGTCGCGCCGGTGCGGCCCCAGGCGAATCCGGGGTTTATCCCGAGTCAGAACTGGATGCCGTGGCATGGTATGAAGCCAACAGTGATCTTTCCCTCCAGCCCGTAGGTGCAAAAAAGGCTAATGACTGGCTGCTATTCGACATGCTGGGAAACGCAGCCGAATGGATGCTGGACGAATACGTGCCGGACTATCACGATCAGATCGGGGAAAGTGGACCCAATCCATGGATTGCCCCGACTAGATTGCATCCCCGCACGGTGCGTGGCGGAGATTATGGAGAACAGGAACAGGCGCTCCGATGCGGGGCACGGCTGGAGTCCACGACCGACTGGAAGCGTCGTGACCCCCAGATTCCCAAGAGCTTCTGGTGGAACACCGACTCTCCCTTTGTCGGATTTCGGTTGGTTGCGCCGGCAACCCGGCCCACAGTTGAGGAAGAAACCCTGTTCTGGATGCAGGTCCTGGGAGAGTAACGCGATGCCGACGGCATCAGGGATAGGTGACGAGACGCGATAAAGACAGGAGCAGGGAGTGGCATCCACTCATCGAATCGGCTACCTTGTGCGCGTCTCTTTCACATCTCCTTGACAAGCCATGTCCCGTATCTCGAATGGATTCAGCCGTCGCGACTTCATGAAAAGCGGTTCCGCCGCGGTTGTCGGTTCGGTTGTTGCATCCCAGTTTCCCATGTCCGCCAATGCCTATTACCCTTCCAATGACGAAATCCGCATTGGATTGATCGGATGCGGCGGCAGGGGCACTGGTGCCGCCTCGCAAGCCTTGCAGACGGATCAGAACGTCAAACTCGTTGCGATGGCAGACGCCTTCCGCGATCAACTTGACGAGAGTCTCACCAATCTGACAAATCCGGATGCAGGATTTGCTGCCAGTGTGGCTGGCAGGATTGATGTGCCCGAAGAGCGCAAATTCGTGGGTTTCGATGCGTACAAGGACGTCATTGCCCTGTGCGATGTGGTTCTGATTGCGACGCCTCCGGGATTTCGCCCCATCCATTTTGAAGCAGCCGTTGCTGCCGATAAGCATGTGTTCATGGAGAAGCCGGTCGCAACCGATGCAGCTGGCGTGCGGCGTGTTCTTGCGGCCGCTGAGCAGGCCAAGGCCAAGAAATTGAATGTCGTTGTTGGACTGCAGCGCCATTACCAAACGGTCTACCGTGAGTGGATGGAGCGTATGCATGGCGGCATGATCGGGGATCTGATGACGGCCAGGGTATACTGGAACAGTGCAGGCGTTTGGGTACGGGATCGGGCTTCTTTGGAGGAAAAGGCAGGACGCCCATTGACGGAGATGGAGTACCAGATGCGCAACTGGTACTACTTCAATTGGCTGTGTGGGGATCACATCGTGGAGCAGCACATCCATAACCTGGATGTCGGGAACTGGGCGTTCCAGGATGTTCCTGTCCGTGCCCAGGGGCAGGGGGGTAGATTGGTCCGTACCGGAAAGGATCACGGCGAGATCTTCGATCATCACTACGTGGAGTACGAATACGCCGACGGCCGCCGCATGATCAGTCAATGCCGTCACATGCCCAATTGCGCCAGCCGCGTCTCAGAGGCTTTCCACGGCACGAATGGCAGTGCTCCAAGCCCTGGTCAGCTGATCTCTCCCAGCGGATATACCCTGTACAATCACAACGGTCGCAACGATCCAAACCCATACCAGGTGGAACACGACGAGTTGTTCGCTGCCATTGCCAAGGGCGAGTACGCATACGCTGATGCAGAGAACGGTGCGCATGCCACCATGACAGCCATTCTCGGCCGAATGGCGACCTATTCCGGTCAGGTCATTGAATGGGATGCCGCATTGGCCTCTGAACGGACCATCATGCCTTCCACCTATGCCTGGGATGCTGATCCACCGGTCATGCCTGATGCAGATGGTTTTTACCCCATCCCTGAGCCGGGCGTGACAAAGGTGCTTTAGAATCCCTTTTACGCACGTTCGTTGAACCAACCCATCCCCGGTAGCATACAGGTAGACGAGATCATGGACAGACGCGCTTTCGTTCGTAATACGGCCGCGATGGCGGCTGGCGCCGCCATCGCGGCCCCTGCATCCCGTGTCGCAGAAGCTTCAGACCGTTCCCGGAGCACGAAAGGAGATACCGGGAGCACGTTCAACCTCAACTATGCTCCGCACCTGGGCATGTTCAGGGAGCATGCTGGTACGGATCCCGTTGACCAGCTGAACTTCATGGCGGATGAGGGCTTCCGCGCATTCGAAGACAATGGTATGAAGGGGCGTGAGCTGACGGTTCAGGAGGCCATGGCCCAGACGATGGCCAACCGAGGTATCCAGATGGGTGTCTTCGTAGCACATACCATCTTCTGGAAAGAACCCAACCTGGCATCGGGGAGAGAAGATTGGCGAGAGCAGTTCCTGACCGAGATCCGAGAATCCGTGGACGTTGCCAAGCGAGTCAATGCCACGTGGATGACGGTTGTCCCGGGCCATGTGGATCTCAGAAAGGATATGGGGTATCAGACGGCCAACGTCATTGAGAGCCTGCGACGTGCCTCGGATATCCTGGCTCCTCACGGACTGGTCATGGTGCTCGAGCCCCTCAATCCGCGCGATCATCCCGGGCTATTCCTGAGCGAGATGGCGCAGGCCTACGCGATATGCCGCGCCGTGGACAGTCCAGCCTGCAAGATTCTGGACGATCTGTACCATCAGCAGATAACCGAGGGCAACCTGATCCCGAACATTGATGCCTGCTGGGATGAGATCGGTTATTTCCAGATGGGTGACAACCCTGGTCGAAAAGAGCCCACAACCGGTGAGATCAACTACCGGAACGTGTTCAAGCACATCCACTCGAAGGGTTTCAAGGGCGTGATGGGTATGGAGCACGGCAATTCCCTGCCGGGCCGGGAAGGGGAACGCGCTGTTATTGACGCCTACAGGACAGTGGATGCCTTTTGATGGCTCTATTCCGGACCTTGTCTACCTACATGCCGGCAGCGGTCATGTCGTCGATCCGCTCCGGAATGCGATAGTTGACTCCCATTCGCTCCAGATGGAGCAGATTGCGGGCCAGTCGGTTGTAAAAATCGTCCAGATTACGGGATTCCAAGGGGGTCCAGTTGACCTCGGCCAGGGCCAAGGCTCGAGGGAACGCCATGTATTCAACGTATTCCGGCGTTGACATGTATTCCGTCCAGACATTTCCCTGTGCGCCCAGGATGTGTCGGGCTTCCTCCGCTGTCAGCTCCTCTGGTATGGGGTCGTACACATATACCGTATCCAACGGAATGATGCGCTGCGCCCAATTCATGGCCAGTGGCTCGGTGTCCGGGTCGCCCTGATAGAAGTCGAAGTACATGTAGTCCGTCGGCGTCATGATGACATCATGACCCATCCGGGCGGCTTCAATTCCGCCACTCTCTCCCTGCCATGACATGACCGTGGCGCGGGGTGCAAGGCCTCCTTCCAGAATCTCATTCCAGCCGATCAGTTTCTTGCCGCGGCTGTTCAGGTGTTGTTCTACTCGGCGGATGAACCAGCTCTGCAGCTCTTTCTCATCGGCCAGTCCCTCCCGACGCATGACCTCTTGTGCCAAGGGGCTTTCTTCCCACTGATTCTTGGGCACTTCGTCGCCGCCAATATGGATGTAAGGCGATGGGAAGAGCGCTGCCACTTCATCGAGCACCGTGTAGAGGAAATCGAACGTGGCTTCGGAGGGGCACAGTATGTCCTCTTGAATCCCCCAGGTGGTTTTGACCTCGTAGGGCCCATCGTGGCACCCGAGCTCCGGATACGAAGCCAGAATGGCGCCCGCGTGCCCCGGAATATCGATTTCGGGAATGACGGTCACGTGGCGTTCGGCAGCATACGCAATGACCTCCCGGATCTCGTCCTTCGTGTAAAAACCCCCATGGGGAATGCCGTCGCCGATGTACGGGTCCAGATTCTTCTCGACCACTGTTTCGCGACGCCAGGCGCCCACCTCGGTAAGCCGAGGATAGGCGTCGATTTCAATACGCCATCCTTGATCCTCCGTCAGATGCCAGTGGAATACGTTAAGCTTGTAGCGTGACAGGGTGTCGATGTAGCGCTTGACGAAATCCACGTCGAAAAAATGACGTCCCACGTCCAGGTGAAGTCCTCTGTATGAAAACCGGGGAGCATCCACGATATCAACGTGCGGCAGGCTCCAATCCGTGGTCATGGCAGGACCGGCACCGGATATCTCTGGCGGGAGCATTTGGTGGACAGTTGTAAGACCATAGAATGCTCCCGCTGCATCTCCAGCTGTAATAAGGATGCCACCATCGTCAACTCTGAGTTCATACCCCTCTGCAGGCAAGGTGGTATCCAGCTTCAGAACGATATCCCCGGCGTCCGGAGCAACCGGTAAGGTTCTCCCCATGGGCACGGCCCACATTCCTGCGAAGTGATGCGCTGTCGGCGCAAGTTCTTCACTTGCCACGTGAAATCCGGAGTCCGGGGTCAACGCGTACCTCCCCGTGCCCATATCGATCGAGACAGGCCTCGGAATGACCGGGGCGATTGTATCGCGAGTGCTACCGGTGGAGACAAGATCGTTGCAACCTGACAACAGCAGAAGTGCCATGACAAAGAGGGGTACCATCCGTGAAAGAGGCATGATCGTTTTCCTGAATTGCGGTTGATCGTGTTTCATTGATGGTTTCAACATGTTGGTGAGCTCCGTATACGGGCGCCGGGTTCGATTAGTAAAGCCACAGTATAGCCTGCGCTGTCCAAAAAACCGCATGGAAGCCCCTTCCCAATGGTCTGAAAAATCGGATTTTGATCGCTTAATGCAAGCCCGTCCCACATCAGAACTCTTCCTCGTCGTCAGGCGGCAGATCGGGCATGAGTGTTTCAGGAATGGGAAAGCTGTGGCTGGCAAGAGTGATATTTGAGGCGTCAAAGCCGAACAGATCTTCGGGAGAAAACATGGCGCGAAAATCCGAGGGAGCGAAAAAGGGCTCAAACCGTGCAGCCAACTCGTCCAGACGTTTCAGATAAAACGACTGATTCTCGTCGGGGTGGTCCGGATCCCACTCCGATAAGGATTTGGCCAGCTCGAAGGCAGGGGCGGATGTGCCCGATCCGCTGACATACCATGTAACCCTGTCACCCTTGCGAAAGGATTGGGTACCATTTCGACCGAGCCTGCTCGCAACTTCGTAGGGTGCGCTGCGCGAACGCTTTCCGGCATCCACATCCCGTTTGTAGACGGCCAGGGAATCTCTGAGGACGTCTGTGCGGCAGAAATCGCGTGCATGCTCCCAAGCGTGCTCCGTGATGCGCTCCCTTATGCTCAGATAGCAGTCGTGAACCGCCTTTATATCCCGGTCAAGCAGCAGATGTACGCAGTCCCGGACAAATTGCTGTCCAAATGGTTCAAGTGATCGGGAGATTAGTGCCGAACCCCTGATTGTCGTGCTCCCGTTGTAGCTGCGAAGGGCATAGTTTTTCTTCTTGTAGGACAGAATACTGTCGTAGCGTCCATCGAAGCCTATGCGTATTCCTTCTGGCGTGCGGTTGCTGATCTCCTCTACGAATGCTCGTTCTGCCACCTCGCCCTGTATGTCCTCGGGGGGCACGAAGTAGACGCCATCCGTGTCCACCTCAACCAGTTGTCCCCCGCGGTCCACGATCATGCGCATGATGGCCAGGAGAATATCCTGTCCCGTGGTTGCTACGCGATCGGCCTCTGAATAGTCATTGAACAAGGCACCGGAGAAGCCCAGGTACCCATAGAAACTGTTGATGATCACCTTGTAGGAATTCTGTCGAGCGTCCAGCGCGCTTTTCAGCTCGGTATCCGTCTCTGACCGCATGCGCTCCTTGGCGTCCAGTCGTAGTCTTGTCAATCTGCCCAGTAGGTCCGGGAAAAGATGGAGTGCATCTCCATCCGGACGGACATTGAAGTGGAGCATGATAGAGGGATACAGGCTCTCGACATCCGCATGCACGACCGGGCCCGTAATGCCCGTAAAGAAGATGTCGGTATACCCACCGTGGGATTGGCTGCCCCACTCGGATCGGGGAAGCGCGTGTCGTCTGCGCAGATGCTCCCGGACGAACAGGCTTTCGATCTTGGCTGCAGGTCCCACGCGCGCCACCTGCCCGTATTCCATGGGCAGCATCTGGGTCAGGTAGAAGTTTGACTCGGACAGGTGGCGCGCGAGGCGCTCGGTCTCGATGACATCATCGAGGGCGTAGCGCACCAACTGATCAGGATCGCTTTCCCAGAGCTGCGTTATCCGGCCTCCCTCCACATACGTTCGGTCGGCCGGCGCAAAGCCGAAATGTCGGGAGACCTCCTTCAAGCCGAAACCCGGAAGGTCCCGTTTCACGGCATCGTATTCCATGGCCAAAAAGAACGTATCAATGACATGGCGTCCGGTAATGTCCAGGCCAGTGAAATCGATGCTGCGTTCAGCAAAGCGCGTCGAGGTGGCAAATGTCCGTGGCTCGTCGCGATGTCTGCCTATGGCAAAAGGAATACCATGGATGGCGCATCGGCGCATCAGGTAGGGAAAGTCAAACCGGAAAATGTTGTGTCCCTCCAGCACGTCCGGGTCGTGGGTCTGAATGGCGCGAACCGTCTCTTCCAGAAGGCGCTCCTCTGTCCATTCGTGTCCTCCGAGCACACGTCGCCAACCCCGGTTATCGGACAGTGCAACCAGAATGATGCGGTCCTCCGGACGGTCAGCATGGGGGAAATCCCCGTTCGACACACACTCGATGTCCAGTTGCATTCGGTGCAGTTCGTCAAATCCCATGCCTCCGAACAACGTGCGCCCTGATTGCATCAGGTATTGTTGTGTGGGGGAGGCAATCGTGTAGGAGGGGGACGCCTCGTTCGCTTCACGGGCCTTACGGCCGATGTGGCGAACGCCTTCCCGGTAGTCCTTCCATTTATTGAATACGACAAGGTGCTGATAGTGCAGATTCCCTTTCAAAGACTGGAATCGGTACTTCTGCCGATGGAAACCATGGAGGAGACGTACATCCGAGACAAACACGAATGGGTAAAAAGGCGCCTCCGACAGCGTCACTTTCATTCCATCCTCGGACCGCTGCCAGATATACGCCATCCCATGTGCCGCACGCCGGTCCGTGGCCGGGTGAACGGCTACGATACGTGGCGTGTTGTCATGCCCGTAGAGCAGCGGATCTTGCCGTCGTTGACTCATCGCAGAATGGGCAGCAGGCGGGTCAACACGACATCTCCCGAGCCACCGCCGGCAGACATCGTCATGGCTCGGATGAAATAAAGACCAGCCGGCAGTTCACCCACAGGCAGCTTGGTGACACCGTCAGATCCTGCCTCGATGGTGCTTTGTAGCACCTCACGACCCAGTATATCAGAGACAATCAACCGTAAAGGTGCCTCCGATGCCTCATGGAACTGTATGGTCACACGATCGGAGGCCGGAAGAGGGAAGAGGTCTGGTTCCGTTCGGGTCGTACCACTCGGCAGGTCGACACGCGTTGGCTCGGTCAGGGAGAAGGTAAGTTGGTTGATATTGAAGCCTGCCGTCCTGCCCACGGTAAGGCGCAGAATCTGGGATCCCGCAGTAAGGGGCACATCAGTCAGCGTATGCGTTTGCCAAAGCTGCCACCCCCCCGTTGCCTGCGCCGTTACCTGACCGATACTCTGGCCATTCATGTACAGGTTCAGAGTGCCACCGCCTTCGGGAGAGGCAAGCCGTGTGTCAATACGATAGGTCCCGCTCTGCTCCACGTTGACGGTATATTCCATCCACTCCAGTGGAGCAAGCCATCCCACATTGTAGGCGTGGCCCTGTGTGTCCAGGGAGGTCTCGATGTCCACGCCGTCATTTCTGAGGTGGGTGCCCGAATTACCGCCTCCAGGCGCACCGGAGACAGCCCAGTAATCGGAGTCGAAGTAGGTGACGCCCTGATTTCCGAGATCGTAGTCGACAGCGTTGATCGAGCCGGGTATACGATTCTCAGCCGTGGGCTGTCGGTCCACCTCCCATGAAGCGTTCATGAGCGAGGGCAGGACACCGATATTCACACGTGCCGAGTCCAGGTCCAGCGCGCGCGCCTGCGTAAAGAGAGACGTTCTGGCGTCATCGGCTGAGGGACGCGGTCCACGGTCATGCCAATAGTCGAGCACGCGCTGATAGCCGGCTGTAATCGGGGAGGACAGCGGAGCCGTCGTGGTCCGGATTTTTTTGTGGGTCCAGAAGTTCCACGGTATGCTGTGCTCCTCAGCCAGTCTCATCGTCTGGAAATACCACACGTTGCTGTTTTCTCCTGTTTCGCCCAGCCAAAGGGGTCTTTGCCACTCGTCCCGGATGTTCAGCAGGTACCAGATGGTTCCCAGGTCAGGGGGATTCCAGTACTTGTGGAAGGTGTACACCATGTTGTCATCGAAAGGAGGCGTCAGGTGGTCGAAGGTCGTCGCGAAGTAGTTGCCTTCGATGAACACGATATGATGGGGGTCGTGGGTTCTGATGGCATCCGTTACCCGTTCGTAGAGAGCGCGTAGCGTCTGACCCGGGTCCTCAACCGTATCCGGCGTGACCGGTTCGTTCAATAGATCGTAGCCGATGATGGTGGTGGAATCCGCATAGCGCCGCGCAATCTCTGCCCAGATTTCGACAAGAAAATCCTGGTAGGGGTCCGGCTCGGTCCATAACCGGGCCTCACCGTCTGAGTCGGCTATGGGACCATCACTCTGCGCACCTGGCGCAGCATGCATGTCCAGAATGACGCCCAGGTCATGGCGCTCGCTCCACGTCACAAGAGAATCGATTGTGGCGAAGCCAGACTCAAGAAAGGAGCCATCCCACGCGTCGTAGAGCAGATTCCAATGCATTGGAAGCCTGACATGGTCGAAGCCCCAATCAGCAATGGCTGCGATATCCTTTTCCGCAACGTGGTGTGCGCGGTAGAGCTCCCAGAACGTTGCGGCTGCATCCCCTCCAATCAGATCCACGATGGCTTCATTGATTTGCTGCGGCCCCCAATGCCCCGGTGTATGGAGCATGTACCCCTCTGGCACGAGCCAGCCACCGAGCCCGATTCCGCGGTTCATTTCAGGCATCCCGGCAGGCGCTGCGATGCGGGTGCCTTCCACGCGGTAGTGGTCCTGGCTGGATGCAGGAAGGATGCTGCTCAGGCTCAAGAAGAGTAGGAAGCCCATGCGGGCCAGGAAGTCCGATGAATTACCCATGTTTACATGCTGATTGCCGGGACGGGGTGGGTTTGCATACCATGCTCACCCCTTCAAGGGTTCCAGGGATTGATATCTGCGACATCACACCAGCCGTGGTCGATACGGTGCGCATCGGCTATTTTACGGATGCAGCCTGTTTGCGCGGCCAGCACGGACGCCTGGCACATGCACCACATGCAGCCAGGATGGATGCCTGGCACATGCGGTCTGCAGGTAGGACCTGCCCACCCTCATTCCTGATCTGAGTCCCCATTGCAGCCCCCTGTCCCCATATCACTTCCTCCGTCACTTGTCACGAATCGCTTGGGTCACCGATTTGGTCGGAGGGTTCTCTTCCGCAGGATGGATCTCCAGCTTGTTGGGGGTACGACCACGGCCATTACGGGGCCTAATGGTTCGGGCAAGTCCACGCTCGTGCGCATCCTGGCAGGCGTGCTGACGCCTGCAAAGGGTTCCGTGGAATTGACGCTGGAAGGGAAGAAGGTTGAGGATGAGGTCCGCCCCCTGCAGTGTGGGCTGGTGGCACCCTACCTGAATGTCTACGATGGCTTCTCGCCCAGGGAGAACCTGCAGTTTCTTGCGACGGTTCGTGGCTTCAGCCGTCGGGATCCCCGCATTGACGAGGTACTTGAGCGCGTGCAACTGGCTTCCCGTGCCGACGACATGGTTCACACCTTTTCGTCCGGAATGATTCAGCGTATGCGTTTGGCCTGTGCGCTCGTATCCGATCCTCCTGTTCTCCTGCTGGACGAACCCACGGCGACCCTGGACAGTGATGGAGTGAGCATCGTGCGGTCCGTCATCGATGATGCCCTTGAGCGGGGTAAGCTGGTCCTGGTTGCTACCAATGAGCCACGAGAGGCCGAGGCCTGCCAGCACCGGGTCGACATCCGTGATTATTGCTGAAGCGGTCCGAACAATTCCCGCCGAAGGGCCAGGGCAGCCAGGTGCACCGTATGTCCCTGCTCGTGCAACAGACCCGCACAAGCGTCAAGTGTAGCACCCGTGGTTACAACGTCATCGATCAGAAGAAGCCTCAGGGGCTGTGAAGAAGACGTTTTGGCCGAAAAAACCGAGCGTACATTGGCCAGCCTGTCCGTGCGATCCAGGGCATCCTGTGGACTTCCCAGGCGGCTCCGTGTCAACAGATCGGTATGGAGTTCACTATTCAGCCTTTCAGCCCAGCATTGGGCCAGAATCTGAACGATGTCGAGGCCGCGGTCCATCAGACGGGCCGGGTGTGAAGGGACCGGGACACACGCGTCTACCGGATGAGGGAGTCCGACCCGGCGAATCATGTAGCGCGCCAACCACTGGGCACATCCTTCGCTTTGCCGGTATTTCGCGGCCCGATGCACAGCCCTCAGAGGGGAGCCGGACCGGTAATAGCTGGCCGCAAGGACGGGACGTCCCTCAGCGGTTCGTCCGGGCAGCTCCCTTGCAGGGATCCTGCATGATTCCATCAGGCGAAAACACGACAGGCAAAGTGGTGCGGCCTCGCGCAGCGAGGCCGCACAGTGCATACATCGCGCAGGGAGCAGTATGTCGAGGAGGATTTTCAGGACCGGTACACAGCCGCGCCAGATGACGCCTCGTGAAATGCTCATGGAACACAGCAACACAGACCCCCTGCCGTCGGCAATGCAACCCTGCTTTTGTATCATGGTGGTTATTGTTCCCGGCTTCGTGCCGGCCCCTTCATCCTTCGCCTACTCTTCGGACACGCACAATGGGGCAGGCATCCTGTCCCACTTCAGTCATCCGCATCCAAACGACCCCATGAGTGACCGCAAACGCAAAGGAATGTTGATCAAGAATACCAACACCCAAACGGTAACGATCGACATGGCAACGCGGACCATCAGCCTCTCTCCGGGAGAAGAGGAGTTGGTGACTGCGGAAGAGGTGCTCGATGCCACGCTCAGGGATTTTCTTCAGGTGCGGGGAGTGTCCATTGTGCGGCCTGCCTTGGACGAAGAAGAAGCTGAACTCAAAGAGCGACTCTCCTGACCCTGAGCTACAGGTTGAAGGGTCAGGCGCTGCTTGCTGCCCATCCGTCATCCCATGCGCATTCTAGCTCTCGAGCCCTGGTATGGGGGCTCCCATCGGACGTTTCTCGACGGCCTTGCTGCCAACAGCCGCCACCAGGTGGATACGATAACCATGAGTGCGCGCTTCTGGAAGTGGCGTATGCATGGGGGTGCGGTGACCATGGCGCGCAAGGCGGAGCGGATGTATGCGGAAGGGGAGAAGCCTGATCTGATCTTCGCCTCCAGTATGGTCAACCTGCCGGCCTTCCTTGCGCTGACGCGCTTCGAGC
>JAFMNH010000025.1 GCA_017859335.1 Rhodothermales bacterium
AAGCATTTCCCGGAGTGCATCCTTGTCGGCCATAAGGCCCTCGATAAGGGATGATACCCACGTCACAACGCCATCACCGAGCCCCGCACGAGGATCCGAAAGCGACAGATCCGGATCGGCGTAGCGCGCATCCGGATCCACGCTCATCAGGGCCTGTTCAAGGACAGCGCCCAGGATGTCCTGCTCAGAGGGAGCGCGACACCCGATCGAGAAGGTCATGCACTCACCTTCGGCCACGCCAAAGTGGGCAATGCGCGGGGGCAGGTAGAGCATGTCACCCGGCTCAAGCACCCAGTCCCTGTCCGCTTCAAAGTCCGCCAGGATGGACACATCGATATCCTCAATCAGCCGCTCCTCTTCGACCGGCGTCATATTGATCTGCCACCGCCTGCGCCCGTGGCCCTGCAGCAGGAAAACGTCGTAGTTGTCAATGTGCGCACCCACACCGCCGCCGTTGGCGGCATAGCTGATCATGACATCGTCCATGCGCCAGCGGGGCAGAAAGTCCACGGCCCTCAGCATGTCCCGGACGGCGGGTACAAGACGGTCCACTTCTTGAATGAGTAGGGTCCATTGGGACTGCGGCAGCGACGTGAATTCGGCAGCCTCGAAGGGTCCCTCCCGAAGCTCCCAATTGTGCTCGCCCTCATGCTTGATCATGAGGCGTGAGAGCGCATCGTCCCTGCAGGAAAGGCGCAGGAAATCATCCGGCGGCAGTGGGTTCTCGAATCCAGGCCACGCGCCGCGTACAAGAAGGGGTTTCTTTTGCCAGTACTCGTCCAGAAACTGCTGGACGGTCATGGAGCCGAAAAATGAATCAGGAGGAGTCATGGAGATTCAAAAAGAGAGTGTGCTACCCAAAAAGAAGGGTTACAAGGCGAGAAACAGGCCAGATCAGAAGCAGGATCACAAACAGCCAGGCCACCCAGGATAGACCCTTGCTGGCCTCGGGGAATTCGTACCCACAGTACGGACAGGTTTCGGGGTGGTCACTGCGGTCCGACTCAAGGGCGCACGAGGGGCATTCATGCAGTGCCATGTCAGTCCACCCGGATGCTGTCAATCCGCACCGGATCGACCAGGATCTGGGCCTCCACCTCGCCGGACTGGATGCGCCGGACGATATCCATGCCCTTCGTCACACGCCCGAAGGCGGCAAACCCCTGCCCGTCCACGTTGCGCATGCCGCCAAAGTCGAGTGACGGATGCTCCCCAATGGTAAAGAAGAAGGAGTGCGTGGCCGAGTTCGGCCCTCCCCGCGCCATGGAAATGGTGCCATCCACATGCCGTAGACCCGTATCAGAGGTCCGCTCAAGCGGAATGGGATCATAAAAAAGCGAATCCAGATCCAGATTGGCGCCGCCCTGGATGACCTCGATGCGGATCGAGTCCCGTGGCTGGTTGTCCATGCGCACCACGCGGAAGAACTCCCCGCCATCGTAGAGACCACCCTGCACATAACGCAGGAAATTGGCGCTCGTAATCGGTGCCGCCAAGGTGTCGATGGCCACTTCAATCCGGCCCTCGGCGGTGTGGATCGTGACCGGCACCATCGGCTCGGAAGCACAGGCCCAGGACCAGGCAGACAGCATGAGCAAGAGCGGCAGGGCGCGTTTCATACGGGTCGCGTTCAGTTCGAAGCGGGACGGGATGCAGCCTCGTCCAGGAACAGTTGCATCACCCGTCTCCCGACAGAAAGATCCGCCTGGGAAAGGTTGATGGCCATGGCTACGACAACACCCGTCTCGGGGTTCATACTGAGGAGCGTCGTGCCCCCCACCGATCCACCGGTGTGGCCTACAAGGCGGCGGCCCGATGTGTCCTGTGATGTCGTCCAACCAAACCCGTATCCTGTTTCACTGCCGTCGTCCAGCACCTGTGAGGTCATCAGGAAATCGAGTGCTTCCTGTGGCAGGAATCCCGGCGTGCGGTGCGCTTCTGCAAAACGGATCATGTCCTCGGGTGTGGACAGGAATCCTCCACCGGCCCACTTGTAGCTGTTGTCCACGTACGGCGCTTCGACGGGCATGCCCTCATCCGAGCGGACGTAAAATGAGACGCGACCCGCGATCTCGTCTGTAGCCCAGTCGGCCTCGGTATGGGTCATACCCAGCGGGCCGAATACGTGCTCGTCCATGTAGGACAGAAAAGACTGACCAGAGGCGCCTTCCACCACGGCCGAAACCAGATTCCAGCCGTAGGACGAATAGGCATACTCCGTACCTGGCTCGAACAAAAGGGGCGAATCCTTGAAGATCTCCAGGCCGTCATCCACGGTTTCGTAGCGCACGTCCGAGACGTTCTCATTGCCCTCGTAGTGCCGGATGCCGGCAATGTGCCCACCTACCTGGCGAGTGGTAACAGTCCACTCTTTTTCAGGGAAGGCAGGCACATAGGTCTGCACGGGGGCATCCACATCCAGAAGATCTGCCACCATCAATTGTGCTGCTGCAGCGGCAGCATAGGGCTTGGATATGCTGCCCACCCTGAATTTCGATTCCACTGTGACGGGTTCGCCTGTTGCCAGATCGGCATACCCGAATCCTTCGGACCATACAAGGTCTCCATCCACGGAAACGGCAATGGAAAGTCCCGGGTAATTTTCTTTCTGTACTGTCTCGGCAATCCACACCCGAGCGGTGTCCACAGTGGTCTGGAACGAAGGGGTTGCGGCAGTGCGGATCTCCGCGTCCGAACATCCGGTTGCAACCAGTACGATGAGGCCAAGGAGCAGGCTGGACAGGCGAAGGGAGGGATTCATGATACGTCTGATAAGGTGGGCGGGGGGCGCAGAACCCCAATCTACGGATCACGGAGCACCTGCTACCGTACGTACGACCCATGGCCCCATCCGCCGTCGACATAGCACCCAGGATCCGTGTCCCCATACCGCGACGTGAGTGGGAGATGGCATGGAGCAGGCATACGGCCCGCTTCGACGCCGTGGTGGCACCGCACGTACAGCGGCGCAGCCGCCACGAGGAGGACCCCGTGGCGGATTTCCTTTTTGAGTACTACCGTTTCCGCCCCTCGCATTTGCGGCCATGGCATCCCGGAACCGGTGTGCTGCTCGAGGGCGCCGATCCGGAACGGTTTCGCGATAAAGACGGCTATCGAACCATGGACGGGGGACGTATCCTTCTTCCCACGCCGGAGGTCCTCGGGAAAAACGCCGCGAAATTCCGCTCTGGCACGAAGTGGATACATGATCTGCTGACCGCGACGCAAGATCGGCCAGCGCGTTTCGGCTGCTTCGGGCTGCATGAATGGGCCATGCTCTACCGCACGGACATGACCCGCCACGACAGCGTTCCCCTGCGCGTGGGTCAAGGTGAACTGGCCGATGTCGTGGAATCTGTTGGCCTTCGTTGCACCCATTTCGATGCCTTCCGCTTCTTTACGGAACCCGCTCGTCCCCTGAATCCCGTACAGTTGTCGCACTCGGACAGGGCGATCCACGAACAACCCGGCTGCCTGCACGCCAATATGGACGTCTACCGCTGGGCCTTCAAGCGCTCACCATGGATACCGTCGGAGCTTGTGCTCGACGCCTTCATGTTGGCGCTCGACATCCGGACGCTCGACATGGCGGCCAGCCCGTACGATCTGCGCGACTACGGTCTTCAGCCCGTGCCAGTGGAGACAGCTGAGGGCCGCGAGGAATTTGGGCGCAAACAGCGCGCGTTCTCAGATCGAGCCTCTGTTCTCCGGGACCGATTGATTACGGCCTACGCCAACCTGCTCGACCAGATGCCCTGACTTCATCCTGTCTTTGCAATTCAGGTGCGCGCTTCGTAACGTCGAATCCTCCCGTTTTGGCTTCAGAGCCCCTTTTCATTCAGGTCTGTTCCCACATGCGCATTCACCCGACCCTTGTGCTCGGCGTGGCCTCTCTCCTGCTCTGCTGTGCCCTGCCGGTTGAGGCGCGTCAGGACGGCTCGCGGGGCAGCCGTAACATGGAATTGATCGGGCACCTTCCCCTCGGCGGCATGCAATCGCCCGAGTCGCCGTCGGCAGGCTTCGAGGCCTTGGGGCGCGGTACAGGGCACCTGGTCATAGAGCAGGAAGCAGGCCGCCCGTTTGTTTTCGTGGCCCGCACGGATGTGGAAGGCGCTGAGATCGTTGCCATCAACATCAACAATCCGAATCGTCCGATCGAAGTTGGGTCGTGGCAACTGCCGGCTGATGACGTCGGTGACCTGACCCTTTTCAGGCACGGCTTCCGTTCCTTTCTGGCTGTCACGCATGCTGACGGGTTGTCTGTCCGAGAGGTGACCGACCCCGATGAAGGCCAGTTTGATGCCGCTGCCGACGCATCCCGTCCGGGAGGCTACCACCACATATTCGCCTACCGCCACTCGAACGGCCGCAGCTACCTGCTGGCCACCGGAGGTGGCCCGATTGACGTGTTCGACATCGACCGATTGCTGGAAGGGGCCTCTGCCCCCATGGCGTCGTACACGCTCCCCGAGTCGGTGGTCAACGTGGACTACGGCTACCACGCCATGACCGCCCAGTGGCACGCCGACTCCGAAACCGATCGTCTCTACGCAGCCGGTGCCGGTGGGTATTACGTGTTCGACATCACCAACCCTGCCGATCCGTCCCTCATTACCGAAGTCAATTCGGCAGCCGTCCAGATTGGCCATGCCGTCTCGGCCACGCCAGACGGAACGCATCTGGTCACGGCAGCCGGATATCGCACGGCGCCCATGCGCATCTTCGACCTGCGCCCTGCCCTCGAGGGCACAGTACCGCGGGTTCGAGTAGCTACGGGTGCCTGGACGGCCGACTGGCGCAACCTGGCCGAGAACCACGAACTGCGTTGGCCCTTCGTGTTCACGGCGGCCATGGACGACGGGCTGCAGGTCTTCAACATGATGAATCCGGTTGAGCCCTACACGGTCGGCTATTACGACACCTGGGATGGCCCGCGCGCTTCGCTTGCCAACGAACGCACGCACCGCAATGGCGCTTGGGACGTGGAAGTCCGGAATCACGATGGCCTGATCGCGGTGACGGACGTCAATACCGGTCTCTGGCTCTTCCGTATGGAAGGCTTCGAGGGGTGGGACGGTCGCGGTTGGGGCTTTGCCAACGTAAGCACGGTCCAGGACTGGGACAATGGTCCCACACAATCGACGAGGTGGTAATCATGAAACGACTATCCCTCCTTGTTGCAGCGCTGCTAGCTGCAGTACCTGTAATGGCGCAGATGGGCATCGAACAGCCGCCCCATCCTCCCCCGCCCGGTCAGCGCGGTTCCGCCAACATCACGGTGATGTCCCACATCCCGCTGGGTGCAGCCGGGACGATTTCAGACATCGAGATCGAGCAAGAGCTTTCCCGACCCTATGCCTACGTGGCGCGCCGTAACGGCGTGGTAGGGTTTGACGTCATCGACCTTAGCGACCCGGACCACGCCAAGGTCATCCACCGCTGGCGCATCGAAAATGAAGAGCTCCACACCGGCGGAGCCATGGATGGGCGGTATTTCAAGCACAATGGCCGCTACTACTACGTGCAGTCCATGCAGCTGGGGCAGTCCGGACCCAACTCGGACGTCGGAGCCATCGTGTTCGATGTGACGGACCTTCCCGGAAGCATGACCGAAGTGGGCCGCGTTCGCCAGTCGGAATCCCCGGGCGGCTTCCACAATATCTATATGTATAGCCACAGCTCGGGTAAGCCGCTGCTCTTTGCCACTTCGGCTGGATATGCCAAGGTCTTCGACATGGCCCTGTTCGTCGATGGCGATCAGACCGAGATGGACCCGGTGCTGCGCGATGACAACCGCGAACTCGTAGCCCGCGTCCCTGTGCACCAAACCGAAGGCATGTGGTCCCGCGGTTACCACGACTTCATGGTGCAGTATCACCCGGAAAGCGGCCAAGACCGCTTCTACGGGGGTGGCGGCAGCGGCTACTACGTCTATAACGTAACCGATCTGGACAAGCCCGACGTGCTGGCCACCATGGTCGGCGTACCGGGCGTGGCCTGGGGGCACACCTTCACCCCGACGCCGGACGGCAACTTTGCGATCGGTGAAACGGAGTTCCAGTATCAGCCCCTGCGCATCTTCGACCTGCGTCCCGCCCTCGATGGGACGTTGCCCGACAAGAACATCGATCACGCCGTGGGCGCCTGGCACGCCGACTGGAAAAGTATTGCCCACAACCATGAGGTCCGCTGGCCCTATGTCTTCGTGAGCGGCTACCAGACGGGACTCGGGGTCTTCAACATGGTCGACCCGGAAAATCCCTACACCGTCGCCTACTACGACACCTTCAATGGCATCCACAACGACCGCGGCGCGGCCATGGAACGCATGGGTAGCCCCTACACGTGGCAGGTCTATGATGGCGCCTGGGGCGTCGATGTCCGCAATGCCGACGGCTTGATCGTGGTCAGCGACATGACCACCGGTTTCTGGGCCTTCACGATGGAAGGCTTTGATCGGTGGAACGGCGAAGACTGGGGCATGCCCAACGTGTCGAGCGCCCAGAACTGGGAAGGTATGCTCGACGAATGAACCCCGCACATCACCCACCCTTTCTTTCAACCACCCGCATATCTGACATGACTCTCAAACCGGCTTTCCGACTGTTCGCCTTTCTTGCGGCGAGCAGTCTTCTCGTGCCCATGGCGCTGGGACAGGCGACCCCGCTCAAACCCGGATCCGACAACATGGAAGTGCTCGGTCACGTGCCACTCGGCAAGCATTCGAGCGTCACGGACATCGAGCTTGAGCAGGAGCTGGATCGACCCTATGCCTACGTCGGTCGCGCCTCCATCGTGGATGGCGGTCCGAAGGGCATGGACGTGATCGACCTGTCCGATCCCTCCAATCCCGAGGTCATCCACCGCTATCGCCTGGAGTACCAGGATCTGTTGCCCAACCGCGGCGGCATGGATGTCAAGTACTTCAAGACGGATGGACGCTACTATGTCGTGCAGTCGTTCGAATTCAGCGGTGGCCCCCACTACGAACTGGGTGCGGTGCTCTTCGATGTGACCGACCTGCCGGAGAAACTCACGGAAGTCGGTCGCTGGGTGCTGCCTGAGAATCCGGGTGGCATGCACAACATCTTTATCTACAAGCACTCGGACGGCAACATCTACCTGCTGGCCACCGTGCGTGGGGACATGGTGCAGGCCTTCGACCTGCGCAAGGCCGTGGCCGGCGACATCGAGAACTCCTACGTGGCCACGATCCCGACCTACGAGCCGGAAACCGTGCGCCGCTCCTACCATGACCACTACGCAGCGTATCACCCCGACTCGGGCGAAGACCGCTTCTATGGCGGCGGCAGTGGTGGCTACTATGTCTGGGACATCACGGACATCCACAATCCGGAAATCCGGGTCACGCTGCAGAACGTGTCGGGCGTGACGTGGGGGCACACCTTCACGCCATCGCCTGATGGTCGCTACGTAGTGGCCGAAGCGGAATACCAGTACGCACCGCTGCGGATATTCGATCTCAAGCCGGCCCTCGACGGCGAGCGACTGAACATCAACCAGCCGATTTCGGCCTGGACCGCCAACTGGGAAAACCTGAGCCACAACCATGAAGTGCGCTGGCCATATGTCTTCGTGAGTGGCTACCTGGATGGCCTCCAGATCTTCTCTCTGGAGGACCCCAAGAATCCGCAGACGGTGGGCTACTACGACACGTACCTGGGCACGAATACCGAGGGCTTCTCGCCTGTCATCAACGGTGCCTTCGGCGTCGATGTCCGCAATGAAGACGGCCTGATTGTCATTTCCGACATGAGTACCGGCTTCTGGAGCTTCCGTATGGAAGGCTTCAACGGCTGGAACGGCGAAGACTGGGGCCAGCCCGACATTTCCTCCGTCCAGAAGTGGGACGAAGAATCCAAAGAAGGAACGCGCTGACCTGGCGCCTCCAACCATCATTTACAGAGCAATCAACCTTTCTGCCAACCTCATGAAACGACTGATCCCACTGCTGACCCTGACCCTGCTGTTTGCGGCTTCGGCCTCGGCACAGGATGACACGCCCTGGACAACGCTTGAGCCAGGCTCAGACAACATCACGGTAGAAGGACATATTCCACTGGGTGGCATCCTGAATACGATGGACATGGAAGTCGAGCAGGAAATGTCCCGCCCGTACGCCTACGTGGCGCGCGGCACGGTCGGACCGAACTCCGAGCGGGGTACGGACATCATCGACATTGCCGACCCGGCCAATCCCAAGGTGCTTCTGCGCTGGCGCATGGAAAATCCGGACCTGCACACCGGTCTGGGCGGCATGGACATCAAGTACTTCAAGTATGATGGCCGCTACTATGTCGTGCAGTCCACGCAGTTCGGTCAGGGACCGAACCAGGACCTCGGCGCCTACATCCTGGATGTGACCGGTCTGCCGGACGCTTCCAAGGTCTTTGAAGTGGCCCGCATCCACGAGCCGGACCTGCCGGGCGGCTTCCATAACATCTTCATCTACAAGCACTC
Organism: Rhodothermales bacterium; assembly: GCA_017859335.1. Classification (GTDB taxonomy): domain Bacteria; phylum Bacteroidota; class Rhodothermia; order Rhodothermales; family UBA10348; genus JAAZVD01. Next base: position 8,482 of record JAFMNH010000025.1, read on the forward strand.
GGATGGTCGCGTCCTGCTTCTGACCACCATCAATGGTCCGGGTGCCAACATCTACGATCTGGGCAAAGCCGTCAGTGGCGATGTCGACGATGCGTACGTGGGCACCGTGCCGATTGCGGTCGATGAGTACGGGTTCTACCACGACCTCTACGCCGCGTGGAATCCGGACAAGGAGGCTGACCTGTTCTACGGCGGCGGCCAGGGCGGGTACTATGTCTACAACATCTCAGACCCGGCCAATCCGGAGCTCGAGTTCACGATGACCGGCATCACGGGCGTCGACTGGGGTCACACGTTCACGCCCTCGCCTGACGGCCGCTACGCCATCACAGAGACGGAGTATCAGTACGCTCCGCTGCGCATGTTCGACATGAAGCCGGCCATGGACGGCGAAACGGAAAACATCCGTCGCCCGATCTCGGCCTGGACCGCCAACTGGAAAAACCTGGTCCACAACCACGAGGTCCGCTGGCCGTATGTCTTTGTGAGCGGCTACCACGACGGGCTGCAGATTTTCTCCATGATGGATCCGGAGCACCCGGTCACGGTGGGCTACTACGACACGTACACGGGCCCGCGTGATGTGGGCGCCATGGGTGGTGCGGTCGGCAACGGCGCCTTCGGTGTGGACGTGCGCAACGAGGATGGCCTGATCGTCATCTCCGACATGTCCACTGGCTTCTGGACCTTCCGCATGGAAGGCTTCAACGGCTGGAATGGCGAAGACTGGGGTATGCCCAATATTTCTTCGGTACAGCAGTGGGACGAGGAGTCCAAAGAAGGCACACGCTGACCTCCAGCCATCCTGCCTGGAGACGTCGTCACTTTCCGTATCAATCCGTACTACCATGAAACATCAGGCATATTTCCTCTTCGTACTGACCCTGCTCCTGTTGCCCGCTGCTGCTGCCGCGCAGTCGGTGGAAAAGCGGGGTACGGACAATATTTCCGTAGAGGGTCACATCCCCTTGGGAGGGGTACTCAGTGTCATGGACTTGGAACTGGAGCAGGATATGGACCGCCCGTATGCCTACGTGGCACGTGGGCATCTGGGAGAATACGTAGCCAAAGGCATGGACATCATTGACCTATCAGATCCAGCTTCTCCGCGGGTTCTGATGGAATGGCGTATCGAAAACGAATACCTGCATACCGGCCTCGGCGGCATGGATGTCAAGTATTTCAAGTGGCAGGGCCGCACGTATGTTGTGCAGTCGTTCCAGTTCGGACCAGGTCCCAACTATGACCTCGGCGCAGTCGTTTTCGATGTAACCGGACTGCCTGATGCGGAAAGTGTCGTGGAGGTCGCTCGCATCACGGAATCCCGCTGGCCGGGTGGCTTCCACAACATCTTTCTCTACCAGCACTCCGACGGCAACGTTTACCTCTTTACGACTGTCAACGCGGGACAGGCCAGTGTCTATGACATGGGAAAGGTGGTTTCGGGAGATGTCGAAAATGCCTTGGTAGCTGCCGTTCCGGTACCACCCGAAGCGGTCGGAGGACCGGCTGGCGCAGAGGAAATACTGCCATCTCCTCTCTTCTATCATGATCTTTATGTTGCCTGGAATCCTGACAAGGAGGCTGACCTGTTCTACGGTGGAGGTACTGGGGGATACTACGTCTGGAATGTCACTGACGTGGCAAAGCCGACCATGGAGTTTGAGATGACTGGCATTCAGGGCGTTCAATGGGGCCACACCTTCACACCCAGCCCGGACGGACGCTATGCCGTTACGGAAACGGAATATCAATATGCGCCCTTGCGCATGTTCGACCTGAAACCGGGTATGGACGGTGAGGTCGAAAATATTCGACGCCCCATCTCCGCCTGGACTGCCAACTGGGAGCACCTGGTTCACAACCATGAAGTGCGTTGGCCCTACGTGTTCGTCTCTGGGTATCTCGACGGACTGCAAGTGTTTTCGATGATGGATCCCTCCACGCCTACGACAGTGGCCTATTACGACACCTACACGGGTCCGACACTCATGGAAGGCGAGTTCGGTATGTATAACGGCGCCTTCGGTGTGGATGTGCGCAACGAGGATGGCCTGATCGTCATCTCGGACATGTCTACAGGTTTCTGGACCTTCCGTATGGAAGGCTTCAACGGCTGGAACGGCGAAGATTGGGGTATGCCCAACATCTCTTCCGTGCAGCACTGGGATGAGCAATCCAAAGAGGGCACCCGATGAGCAGGCTAATCTGCATTGCGCTCCTGCTCGGATGGGTAGCCGGTGCTTCGGCCCAAACGCCTACTAATCCGGGTAGCGATAATATCCACGTTCAGGGTCACCTGCCGCTGGGTGCGCCTGAGTCCGTTGCCGATATCGAGCTCGAGCAGGAGTTGGAGCGTCCCTATGCCTATGTAGCCAAGGCGCGTTACCGGGACAACTACGCGCGCGGCATGGATATCATCGATATCTCCGATCCCGCCCGGCCCCGGCTGCTCAAGCGCTGGGTCAATGACAACGATGACCTGAATACGGGCGTTGGTGCGCTTGATATCAAGCAGTTCAAACACGACGGCCACTACTATGTCGTCCTGGCCACCCAGTTCGGTCAGGGTCCCGACTACGACCTGGGCGCCGTCATCTTCGACGTGACCGGCCTGCCCGATCCCGATGCCGTTGTGGAAGTGGCCCGCATCCGCGAGCCCAACATGCCGGGTGGCTTCCACAACATCTTCATCTACAAGCACTCCAATGGCACGCCCTACCTGATTACCACGGTACGCGGCCCGGGCGCTAATGTGTATGACCTGTCCAAAGTGGTTTCGGGTGATGTCGAAGATGCCTTGGCCGGCAACATCCCCATTCCGGGAGATACAGGCGGACGACGTGGCTACCACGACTTCTTCGCCTCTTTCCACCCGGACACGGGCGAGGATCGCTTCTACGGAGGCGGCTTCGGCGGCTACTACGTGTATGACATTTCTGATGTGGAAAGCCCCGAGCTGCGCATCACCCTGACCGGCATCCCGGGTGTGAGCTACGGCCATACCTTCACGCCAGGCCCGAATGGGCGCTATGTCATTGCCGAAACAGAGTACAAGTATGCGCCTCTGCGCATCTTCGACCTGCAGCCAGCCCTGGACGGCGAGCGCCAAAACATCAGTTATCCCATTTCAGCGTGGACGGCCAACTGGGAAAACCTCGTGCACAACCACGAGGTTCGCTGGCCCTACGTGTTCGTGAGTGGCTACCTGGACGGGTTGCAGGTATTCTCCCTCGAAGACCCTGAAAACCCCAGGACGGTCGGCTTTTATGACACCATCATCAACGCCACGGGCGGTGTCATGGACGGCGCTTTCGGCGTGGATGTCCGTAATGCAGATGGCCTGATCGTCATCTCGGACGGCTCTACCGGCTTCTGGTCCTTTCGCATGGATGGCTTTGGCGGCTGGAACGGCCAGGACTGGGGCGTCCCCAATATCTCCTCGGTTCAAGAGTGGGACGAGGAGTCCAAGGAAGGCACGCGCTGACAATCCCGCCCTTGAATCATTATGTTGACGCCTCTCCTCTCAGGATGCGTTCAATCCCTACTCTCAAGCATTCATTCGATCATGAAACGCACCACGTTTATCCTTGCCGGCCTGTTCATCATGGCCTCCGCTTTCGGCCCGCAGAACGGCCAGGCCCAGGACACGCCCTGGACGCCCACCAATCCAGGCAGTGAAAACATTGAGGTCCTCGGCCATATTCCATTGGGTCCCCGTCTGAGCGTGGCCGACATGGACCTCGAGCAGGAAGTCAGCCGACCCTATGCCTATGTGGCCCGCATGCATTATGCGGAGATGGGCGAAAAGGGCACGGACATCATCGACCTCTCCGACCCATCGAACCCCAAGGTCATCTACAAATGGCGCATCGAGAATCAGGACCTGCACATGCGCACGGGTGGCATGGACGTGAAGTACTTCAAGTGGAAGGACCGCTACTATGTGGTGCAGTCCCTGCAGTTCGGCGCTGGCGGTCCAAACCACGATTTGGGCGCCGTCGTGCTCGATGTAACTGATTTGCCCGACCCCTCGACCGTACGTGAAGTGGCTCGCATCCACGAGCCCGACACGCCGGGTGGCTTCCACAACATCTTCGTCTACAAGCACTCATCAGGACGGGTGCTGCTTCTCAGCACGGTTTCTGATGCGTTCGCCAATGTGTACGACTTGGGAAAAGTGGTTGAAGGCGATGTTGAAAAGGCGCTCGTTGGTCGTATTCCCACGCCGGCCGAGTCAAGCCGCCGCGGTTACCATGACTTCTACGCCGGCTACCATGTGGACACCGGTACGGATCGGTTCTATGGCGGCGGTACGGGCGGATACTACGTATATGACTTCACGGATATCGACAACCCAGAATTGCTGGTCAGTCTGACGGGCATCAATGGCGTTCGGAGCGGACACACCTTTACGCCCGGACCGAACGGTCGGTATGCGGTAGCCGAGACGGAGTACAAGTATGCCCCGCTTCGCATTTTCGATCTGCAGCCCGGACTCGATGGGAAGGTGTCCAACATCAACAGTCCCATTGCTGCATGGACACCGCACTGGGAAGGTCTGGTGCATAATCATGAGGTGCGCTGGCCGTACGTCTTCGTAAGTGGCTATCACGATGGGCTGCAGGTGTTCTCGATGGAGGATCCCAAGAAGCCGCGGACGGTAGCTTACTTCGATACATTCACGGGCAGCCGCAACAACGGCGGTATGGCCGGCAACGTGGCAAATGGCGCCTTCGGCGTGGATGTGCGTAACGAGGACGGTCTGATCGTGATTTCCGATATGACGACGGGCTTCTGGACCTTCCGCATGGAAGGCTTCAACGGGTGGAATGGCGAAGAGTGGGGCGTGCCGAATGTGTCCTCGGTTCAGCACTGGGATGAAGAGTCCCGCGAGGGCACGCGCTGAGGCATCTGATCCAGGTGTGTGAGGGCGGGGCGCCGGCAGGCGCCCCGCCCTTTTTTGTGCCCTGCAAGCGTTCAGCGGCGGATCCCGGATCGGACTGATGCATACATCACCCGTATTCGCACCCCTCTCTCCGCATCCACCATGACACGGACATTTCCGCTCTACCTCGGTTCCCTCGCCCTGCTGGCGCTCGCCGTGCTGGTCTCCCCCATCGTGGAGGCCGGTAGTTCGCCTTCGGAAGCCACGCCCGAGTGTGCCCAGGTTTCTTCGCCCGACTATTATGAAATCGACCTGGTCACCACGCGCAAGGTGCCCGGTGCCCGCCTGGCCAAGGGCAAAGGCGAAGTAACCTATGCCGCTTCTCCCTTCGGCATTTCGGTGTCAGAAGAAGGCTCCTACCTGGTCAATATTGATGTCTCCATGAGCAATGTCCGCCTGGACGAGGACAAACAGCTCGTAGCCTGGGTCACGACCCCACAGCTGGACCAGATCAAGGCCCTCGGCTCGCTGGACGAGAACCTACGGGTCACCGGTCAGACCGACTTCAACAAATTCCTCCTGGTTATCACGCTCGAACCGAAAAGCAAGGAGCCGGGCGCCATGTGGACCGGTCCCGTCGTATCGCGTGGCATGTCCCGTAGTGGCCTCATGCACACGATGGCCGGCCATGGTCCGTTCGAGTCCGAGCCCTGCGCCGTCTACGGCTACTAGACCCCGTTGTACCCTGAACAGCATCCCACCCGATCGCATGAACGCTCTCCGATTCGCTGGCCTGCTCGTCATGGCCATGCTGCTTCTTCCGGCCCACCAGATCCAGGCCCAGGAAATGGATCACTCGATGCACATGCACCACAATCATGCCATGCCCATGAGCGACAGTCTGGTCTGGCGCATGGCCCCCATGGATGGCATGACCATGCCCATGATGCCGGGTATGATGGACGATATTCCGGACGTGGGTGCCTTCCTGCCGGGTTTTGGCATGGACGTCTCGATGTATCCCGAGGCCAAGCCTTCCGAGATCATCGACATGGCCGATGGGGACACGCTGCATATGGACGCCTCGCTCGTTCGTCGCACGATTGACGGCCGCGAGTATGTCATGATGGCCTACGGCGGCATGTACCCCGGTCCCCTGATCCGGGCCGATCGCGGCTCCAAGGTCATTGTCGAGTTCACCAACAACATCGACATGCCCACGACCGTGCACTGGCATGGCCTGCGCCTGGACAATGCCTTTGACGGCATCCCTGGATTGACCCAGGATCCGGTGGAAACAGGAGAATCGTTCACCTACGAGCTCAAATTCCCCGACACGGGCATGTACTGGTACCACCCGCACATGCGCGAAGACGTACAGCAGGACTTGGGGCTTTATGGCAACATGCTGGTCGATCCGACCGAGGAAGGCTACTACGCCCCGGTCAATCGCGAGGTACCCCTCATCCTCGATGACATCCTGGTCGATGCCAACGGCCTTTTCCCCTACGGCGAGGAAGCTCCGACCCACGCCCTGATGGGCCGCTTCGGCAATGTCATGCTGGTCAACGGCATAACGGACTACAATCTGGACATCCAGGCCGGGGACGTCGTGCGCTTCTACCTGACGAACGTGGCGAATACGCGCACCTTCAACGTGACCTTCGATGGCGCCCGCATCAAGGTCATTGCGGATGATGTCAGCAAGCTCGAGCGCGAGCAGTTCGTCTCAAGCGTCATCATCGCGCCGGCCGAGCGCTACATCGTGGACGTGTACTTCGACGAGGCTCGAACCTACACCATCACCAATGCCATCCAGGCCATTGACCACTTCCGGGGCATCTTCGTCCCGGAAATCCACCAGCTTGGAACGGTAACGGCCTCCGGAAAGGCGTCGGAAGATTACGCCGAGGCATTTGCCGAGGCGCGTACGAACGAGGACACGATTGCCGACATCGACGGTTTCCGTCGCTACTTCGACAAGGCGCCCGACCACAACCTGCGCCTGACCATCGAGACGAAGGATCTCCACCCGATGACCATGCGCATGATGGAAGTGGACACGCTCTACTTCCCGCCCATCGAGTGGAGCGAAGGGATGCCCATGATGAACTGGCTCTCTACGGGCGACGAAGCCCGCTGGGTACTCCTTGATGAGGACACGGGCAAGAAGAGCATGGACATCAACTGGCAGTGGGAAGTCGGCGATGTGGTCAAGATCCGCGTCTTTAACGACCCCTCCTCGTTCCACCCCATGAACCACCCGTTCCATGTGCACGGACAGCGTTTCGTGGTCACGCATATTGACGGAGTCGAGAACCGTAATATGGGCTGGAAAGACACTACCATCATTCCGGTCGGGTCGACCATCGACATCCTGGTCGATGTCACGAACCCGGGCAAATGGATGGCGCACTGCCACATTGCCGAGCACTTGCACGCGGGCATGATGCTGGGCTTCGAGGTGCGCGAGCGGGGAGCAGGTCCCCAGGCGGGACGATAAGCCGGGAGACGAATTACTGCCCGTCCGCTGCCTCGATTTGCGCCTCGAGATAGGTAATCATGGCCACGCCATTGTCGTTGCCAGGATCGAGGCGCACGCTCGTTTCGTAGCTCGTAAGGGCACCTTCGAGGTCTCCAGCAGCCAACAACGCCTCGCCGAGTGAATCGTGTGGATTGCCCGACTCGGGGTAGAGCTCCACGTTGAAACGGAACACACCAACGGCCGCTTCGACCATACCCTGACGCAGCAGGCGGTATCCCAGGGCGTTGAGCGCACCCTCTTCGAATGCCTCGCCCGGCAGGTCGGTTTTCGCCATCTCGTAATCCGCTCGCAGCGCATCGATGCCGCCTGAGAGCAATGCGTAATGCAAGCGACGTCCCAGTTGGTAGACCGGATCGTCATAGCGCTGATAGTTGAGCCAGCGCACCGCTGTCTGGGGTCCGCTGATTATTTCTTCGAACACCTCATGCAGGATGAGCATGCCATTGGCACTGTTCGAGAGATAGACGAATCCTTTCGAGGCGTCAGGCTCGATGTAGGCGAACGCCTTGTAGCCAGCATTATCGCCCCACTCCCAGAGCGCGGAGCCGTCCAGGGTGGGCTGTATACCGAAACCCAGCCCCCAGAAGATGCCGTCCAGGGCATCGACCTGCGCCAGGGACATCTCGCGTTCCAACCGACGGCCCAGGTCATCGGCTGCCAGTACGCCGATCAAAAAGCGCGCATAATCGCGGGCCGTGGTGTGCAATCCCACGGCTGCGTTGGCCGACTGCGGCACGAACTTGTCGAGCGCAACACCCATGTCGGTGTGGCCAACGGCAATCCGTGACCCATAATCGCTCTGCCAGATGAAGCTGGTCGAGGTCATGCCAAAAGGGTCAAACACGTACTTTCGGGCCAGATCCTCGAGCGTCGAATAGGTGACGGCCTCCATGACGTGCTGCAGGAAAAGAAAGGCTTCGCCCGAGTAGGTGAAATAGGTGCCAGGCTCATACAGAGGAGCGAGCGCCTGACCGGGAGCGCGAAAATTGGGAAAGCCTGAGGTATGGGAAAGGACCATTCGCGGCGTGATACGCCGATACCGCGCGTCGCCCTCCGCGTCAGGCCAGGAAGCCAGTTCGACCAGCGGTTGGTCCAGATCCAGCACATCTTCCTCGATAAGACGCAGGGCGATCCAGGCCACAACGGGTTTGCTCAGGGATTCGGCCTCGAAGACCGTCTCTTCTGTCAGCGGTGGATTGGTTTCGGTGCTGCGCACGCCGGCCACATCGATGCGAACCACCTCGCCGTCCTCGATGACGGCCAGCGCGGCACCGGTAATCTCGGCCTCCTCGATGAGGCGATTCACATCCTGAGCGGGAGCCACCTGGACCCATGACAACAGGAAGGCCCCGATAAGGGCGCGGGATATGAGGGTTTTTGGTCGTTTCATAGGCCATCCATTAAGCGCCGAACCCGACGGCGGTTCCTCGGGTATCATCTTTCGAATCTCCCAATCTGCGATCAAATCACTCACGATCATGGACAGACGACGCTTTCTGAAGCATGGCGCTGCGACCCTCAGTGCCGGTTTCGTTGCCTCTGCCCTTCCGCTTTCCCTGGTTGCCGAGACGTTACCTGCTGGCCTGTTCACCCCGATCCGCCGCGGCACGGGGCGCTTCGAGTCCCGGGGCGGTACCATCGGCTGGCTGATCAATGATGATGTCCTGGTCGTTGTGGACTCGCAGTTTCCGGAGTCTGCAACGGCGTGCCGCGACGGGCTCGGGGAGCGCTCGGGCCGCAGCGTGGACCTCCTCATCAACTCCCATCATCACGGAGACCACACCGGTGGCAACGGCGTACTGGGCGCGGACGCCGAAATCGTGGCGCACGAGAACGTACCCATGCTGCAGCGCATGCAGGCCGAGCAACGAGGTTCGCTGGATGCGCAGACGTACGCGAATACGACATTTGCCGAGTCCTGGAGCCAGGAAGTCGGAGACGAAACCGTTCGCCTGCACCACTTCGGCCCGGCCCACACGGCCGGCGATGCCATCATCCACTTCGAGAAGGCTGACGTCGTCCATATGGGCGATCTGGTGTTCAATTACCGACCGGCCTATATCGACCTTGGCGCGGGAGCGGACACTGCCAACTGGATGGCCGTGCTGGAGCGCGCCCACGACCTGTTCGGTGACAATACGGTGTTCATCTTCGGCCATGGCAACCCGGCCAACGGCGTGCTGGGTCGACGTGAGGATGTCCTCGTCATGCGCGACTACCTGGGGGCTTTACGGGATGCGGCAGCGGCCGGGATCAACGCCGGTAAATCGGCCGAGGAGACGGCTGCGACGGGTCTCGAGGGGTTTGAGAGCCACATGGTGGGCGGTAGCGCGGACGGCATCAAAGGCAATATTGCCACGGTATACGAGGAAATGACCACCGTCAAAGAATGACGCGGTGTATACTACCCTCCTCTGGAACCATTTCCCACGACCGACCATGACCCGCATCTCCTTCATTCCATCGCTCTTCCTGGCCATCCTTCTTGCCGGCTGCGCCTCTTCGGATTCGGACACATCGACGGTCCTGGAAGACGCTGCCCTGCCCTCATCTCCCCGGCCCGATGCAGACAATCCTGTGCCGGGCAACATGGCCTGGCCTGCCGATTGGGAAATCCGCTTCGATCGCCCATCGGATGACTACGTCGTGGCCGGAGACTCGTCGGTTGCCAACCCGGACATCTTCTTTACTAACATGGCGCCGGGGTGGCACGTAACATCGGGCCCTGCGGCTATCTACTGGCATCCGGCCAGTACGGCCGAAGGGGATTACACCGTTTCGGCCACCATCTTCCAGTTCGATCCGGGCCCGAGAAACGAGGCCTTCGGACTCTTCGTGGGCGGATCGGACCTCTCGGGCGACGCGCACGAATACCTCTATTTTCTGATCCGCAAGTCGGGTGAGTACCTGGTCAAGCTGCGCCGGGGAGACCAAACCGAGAGTGTCGTGGGTTGGACGGCGAACGATGCCATCCTGCCCTGGTCGGCCGACAACGACCCGACACCCAACGCCCTCAGCGTCCAGACCGAAGGAGACACGATTTCCTTTCTGGTCAACGACACTGTGGTGCACAGCCAGGCCAAGGGCGACCTGCCCACGGACGGCATCGTGGGCTTCCGGGTGAACCACGCCCTGAACCTGCACTATGCCACATTCGATGTGGCGATGGCCGAGGCTACTGCCGCGGAATAAGCAGCAGCGCCTCCTGGCGCGGATCGATATAGGTCACCTTTTCGCCATCAAAAATGGCATCCTCCTCCAGCATGACGCGTACCGTCTGCCCTCCCCACTCGGGGATCTCGACCGCCGCATTCAGCTCGATGGAGTGCGCCGTCATGGGGTAGAGCGGATAATCCCCTCGGCCCGGAACGCCCCCCTGCTGATCCCACAGGCCGATCGTGGGGCCCGCGCCGTGCCCATGGTAGCCGATGGGGTGCGTGTAGATGGTGGCATTAATGCCTTCTTTCTTGGCCTGCGCCAGTGCCGAGAGCAGGATTTCGTTGCCCGTTCGACCCGTGGCAAATTCGTCTGTAAGAATGTCCTGCAGCCGGTTTCCCACGGCCAGCGCATCGTGCAGGTACTGCGGGGCGTCCGACTCGCCGTGCCTGAGCACATAGGCCAGCATCTGCGTGTCCGTATTGAGTCGCAAGTAAGTGATCCCGAAGTCGATGTGGAGCAGGTCGCCCATGTGGATGACACCGCCTTCCTCGCGCGCTGAGAAATCGTTGTCGCGCTCCGTGGCTTGAGGGCGCTGGAAGTCCACCGATGGATGGAACCACGTCACGAGCCCGAGCTCCCGAATCCGATCCCGATACCACCACTCCACGTCGTCCGTGGTCGTCACGCCCGGTTGGATGACTTTCTCCGACAACCCTTCCGCAATGATGGTGCGGGCGATCTTGACGATCATCGGATAGAGCTCCATTTCACTTTCGGTGCGCGTCTCGAGCCACCCCACAGCCAGGTTCTCGGCGCCGGCAATCCGGTCGCGATACGTCTGTGGCCATGCTGCAACCATGCCTTCATACTCGGTGGCGGTCAGACCATCAGCCGTCGGAAACATCTCTGACATGTTCAGGCCGATGCGCTGCGGATCGCGCTCCTCGACGATCTCTGCCAGGCGTGCCCATTGGTCCGGCTGCTCCTCTGGATTCCAAGAGCTCGGGAACGCATTGCCCATGGCGTAACGCGCTACGGCCAGGCGCTCAACGCCCTGCTCCGGACCGCGGTCGTAGAACACGAGCACGGTGCGGCGACGGGCGGCCAGCCAGGTCGAGGGGAGCATCGTCCGGATGATCGGGTCCTCGTTGTACTCGCGAGCCGCAATAATCCACATATCGAATCCTTCCCGGCGCATCAGCTCGGGTATGACCGTCTCGAAGCGCTCTTCCAGAAGCTGATCGATGACCGCCGCACGATCGCGCATGGAGAGGATGATAAGATCCTCGGCATCCTGCGCCAACGTATCTACGGCAGGTACCAACAAAAGGGTTACGAGAGCAAGAAAGCGCGTCATGCGTCATCCTCCGAATCGGGCAGGTTGATGGACAGTTCGTCCGGAATATCGTTACGCTGGAGCTCGGGATTCATGAGCGCTCCGACCAGGGGCGTCTCGAAGGCCGTCACAAAATGGGCGATGGTGGCAAACCAGAACTCCTGCTGGAATTCGAAGAAGTCGGCATCGTAGCCGCGCTGATCGCCCTTATGCCCTTCGATGTCCAGGTAGAACACCCGCGGCCAGTTCGGATACTTGTCCTGCGCTTCCTTGACGAGCCGGAAGGCCTCGCGAGCCGCCTCATCGAACGTGGTCTCCGGGCCTACACGCTGATACAGCGAGACCGTGTTGTCGAAGTTCATGGCCACGCCGGGCGCATCGGGCTTCTGGTAGTTGGGGGTGAACTCCGGTTTCATGCCTGTCTCGTCACTTCGCTTTGTCGTGAGAATCAGAGTCGTCGTCCGCGTCGTCTTCGTCCTCGGGCTCATCCGCATCGTCATCGTCATCCGAGGACATGGCGTCAAGGTCGAGCTCCTCATCATCCTCATCCTCCTCCGCCACGCGCTGGAATTCCTCTGCCAGAAAGATGCCGGTCGGCGATTTCTCCTCGGCCAGGTCCTCTGGCGTTCCCGAGAACAGGATCTGTCCACCACCTTCCCCGCCGTCGGGTCCGAGGTCCACAACGTGGTCGGCCACCTTGACTACATCCAGGTTGTGCTCGATGACCAGCACCGTATTCCCTTTGCGCACGAGCGCCTGGAGCACGGCCAGCAGGTGACGGATATCCTCGAAATGCAGTCCCGTCGTGGGCTCATCCAGAATGTAGAGTGTCCGGCCCGTGCCGGGTCGCGAAAGCTCCTTCGCCAGCTTCACGCGCTGCGCCTCGCCACCCGAAAGCGTTGTCGCCTGCTGCCCGAGCCGGATATAACCCAAGCCCACCGAGTGCAGCGTGCGCAGCTTGCGCTCGATGCGGGGCACGTTCTCGAAGAAGTCCAGCGCATCCTCAACCGTCAGTTCCAGCACGTCGGCAATGCTCTTGCCCTTGAAGCGCACCTCCAGGGTTTCCTGGTTGTAGCGGCGTGAGGCGCACGTTTCACACTCGACATATACATTGGGCAGGAAGTTCATCTCCAGCTTCACGATCCCGGCGCCCTTGCACGTTTCGCAGCGACCGCCCTTCACGTTGAAGGAGAAGCGACCCGGTTTGTAGCCCCGGATCTTGGATTCAGGCAGCTGCGCAAAGAGGTCCCGGATATGTCCGAAGAGACCTGCATACGTGGCCGGGTTCGAACGCGGTGTCCGGCCGATCGGGCTCTGGTCGATGTCGATCACCTTATCCACATGCTCCAGGCCCTCGATGGCGTCGTACCTGAGCGGCACGGTCTTGGCATTATGGAAATGCGCTGCCAGGATGGGATAGAGCGTCTGGTTGACCAGGCTGGACTTCCCAGAACCCGATACGCCTGTTACGCACGTCAGCGTGCCCAGCGGCAGTTCGAAGACATCGCCTTTGAGGTTGTGACCGCGGGCGCCCGAAAGCACCAGGGACTTGCCGCTTCCCGTGCGGCGTGTTTTCGGCACGCGGATGATCCGCGTGCCGCGCAGATAGGCCGTCGTCAGGCTGGTCGAGCCGTTGGTGCCCACGGGAAGCGCTGAAGGAACGGAGGCGCCGACCACCTTGCCGCCCAATTCGCCGGCGCCGGGACCCAGATCTACCACAAAATCCGCCGCTTCGATCATATCCCGATCGTGTTCGACCACCAGGACTGAATTCTCCAAATCACGCAGCTGCTTGAGGGACTCGATCAGGCGACTGTTGTCGCGGGCGTGCAGCCCGATGGAGGGCTCATCCAGCACATAGAGCACACCCGTCAACTGGGTACCGATCTGCGTGGCCAGGCGGATGCGCTGACTTTCGCCCCCGGATAACGTGCGCGCGGAGCGATCCAGGTTCAGATAGCCGACACCCACATTGATCAGGAAATCGAGTCGCTCGGAAATCTCCTTCACAATCGGTCCGGCAATGACCTGCTGGCGCTCGGTCAGCTCCACGCCGCCGAAGAACGAGCGCAATTGCCCCAGGTCCATCCGGGTCAGTTCCGAAATTGAACGATCGCCGAATTTGAAGGAAAGGCTTTCCGGCTTGAGCCGGCCGCCCTTGCAGGCCTGGCAGTCCATGTGCCGCATGTAAGCCTCAGCCCACTTGCGCGACGTATTGGAAGAGGTATTCTCGTAGGTGTGCCAGACGTGCTGGTAGACGCCGCTGTAGCGGTGCTTGTAGGTGACCTCGCGGTCCTTGTACTGGTAGACAATGTCGAACTGGTCATCGCCTGCACCCTCGAGCAGGATCGACCGCTGCGTGTCGGTAAGCTTACCGAGAGGCGTATCGAAATCAAAGCCCTCGCGCTCGGCCACCGCCTTGACCTGGCTGAAGATCCAGATGTCGCGCGGCTTGCCCAGGGGCGCAATGCCGCCCTCGTTGATGGACTTGGTCTTGTCCGGGATGATCAGGTCCGGGTCGAGCTCCTTCTTCGACCCCAGCCCATTGCACTCCGGACAGGCGCCGTAGGGCGAGTTGAAGGAGAAGGTATTGGGCGATGGGTCGTCGTAGGAGACGCCATCCTCCGGGCAGAATAGATGCCGGGAAAAGATGCGGTCCCCCTTTTCCTCAGGCCCGGCCACGATCTGGGCAATGAGTGTACCGCCACCCATGCCGAGCGCCGTTTCCACGGACTGGCTGATGCGCGAGCGGATCCCGGGTTTGATGACGAGGCGGTCCACCACGACTTCGATATCGTGGGTCTTGTACCGGTCGACTTTCATTCCCTTCTCGATCTCCTGAACGACGCCGTCCACCCGGACACGCTGAAAACCCTGCTTGCCGATCTGGTCGAAGAGCTCGCGATAGTGCCCCTTGCGCCCCTTGACGAGCGGCGCCAACAAGAGGACCCGGGTCTCTTCCTTCATCCCAAGGATCCCGTCGATGATCTCGTCATCGCTCTGCTTGCGCATGAGACCGCCCGAGACGTGCGAGTAGGCCGTCGAGGCGCGAGCATACAACAGGCGCAGGAAGTCGTAGATCTCGGTAACGGTGCCCACCGTGGAGCGGGGATTGCGGCTGACCGTCTTCTGCTCAATGGCGATGACAGGCGAAAGACCGTCGATGAAGTCCACGTCGGGCCGCTCCATCATGCCCAGGAACTGACGGGCATAGGCCGAGAGGCTTTCCATGTAGCGGCGCTGGCCCTCGGCATAGATCGTGTCGAAGGCGAGCGAGCTCTTACCCGAGCCGGAAAGTCCCGTGATGACCACCAGTTGGTTGCGCGGAATGTCGAGGTCGACATTCTTAAGGTTGTGCTCGCGCGCACCACGTATGATGATCCGTTCGTTCATGCAGGCCAATCCCGGGGGCACTCTGGGGCCGTTCTGGGAACAGTGTGTGGAAAACCGTAATCCAGAGGTACCGAACGGCCCCCTTTTCGTTTCCCGCTGGACCTTCAAGAATTGACGATGGCCCGCTCTCAGGATGCTCTCCTACCTGGGCGCAGGACCCACAGCCGCGCGCAGTGCAGCGGGGCGGGCCAGAGAAGAATACTTGAGTGGATTCCGGTTGTCAGACAGTCTGACGAGACCCACGAAACTGCTTCTGCACAAACAAACTACCGACTCTGATGCTGTGCGGCCCAGCCTCCTGACTCTAGATGGTACGATCAACGTTTGAAGGCGTCCCGCCAGGGGGCGTTCGCCGGGCCTCGCAGAACCAGACGAACCACATGGCACCCATCTGGATCAAAGCGATTTTCTGGGCGGACATTACCTCCCGGCGGCTGTGGACAGGCGATCCTCATCTCGATCTGGTTAGAACCCGGCCGTGATGCGGGTACGAAGCCCGTCTGTCCTGATGCCGTGAAGGTTCCAAGGTCGGTTTCGAGAGTCCAACCTGGTGCAAGAGATCGACCCCTAAAAAGGTGGCCATCGCAGCCTCCGCCATGGCGCGCTAACGAGAGACCTTCGTAGCCGGCTGAACTGGGCTCTCCGGGGACGTTCTCCGAGGGATTATTTGCCAAGGCTTCTGGCTGACACCCTTGGAGACTCGAGGACCAACCCTGGGACCGTGCTTCCCGAAATGCGTCCCACCCGCCTACGAAAAATACGCGGCTCCCCACATAGTTGACCGCAAACTCAACCCGATTAGAGCCACCAGCTACACCGTTTCGAGCCTCGACCCGAAAAACTTGAATGCCCACTTCTGGAGCCAACCACAGTTCAAAATCACGGCCGTTGAAATCGGAGCGCCAAGGCAACCGCGACAGATCTTCTGCAGCGGGTGCGACACGAAACTGGGTTGCCGAACCCAGCAGATCCAGCCGAATCAATACCTCTCGAGATGGAGATGAAGCGATACGTTGCGAACCGTCAGATGTAAATACTTCGACTGCATTTATCCTGGGATTCCAGTATTCGATCACTCGGCGGGCTACCGCTGAAGTTGGTCCCGGTGCGCCGATCACACGGGAGAAACCTTCTCCCATTTCATTTGCGAGAATAACGTAAATGGTTTTCTCCCCCAACGTCGTGGAGAGAGGGAACTGAAAGCGGGTTTGGAGCGGTTGCCATGCAGCGCCTTGAAAATCTGATCGCTCGGATATTTTCATATGGGTGGCCCTTGATGCCCGTATTTCGATGGTAACTGACGACGTAGTGGTCATCTGGGCTCCCCCATCGATCGTCAGACTTTCAAGGGTAGGTCGGAAGCGGTTGGCCGACTCGTTGATTTGATTCTGCAATCCCTGCTCGCGTGTACAGACAGGGGGGCATCTTGTAACCTGCGCTAGTGTGGGTAGCGCAGTGCCGACGAGCAGAACCATGATCAGCATGAATGATCTGCAGAGCGGAGAGAGCATGGAGAAAAGTCTCACGGGTCCGGTAAAATTCATTTACGTCGAATAATTCCTCCAATCTATTCTCAAGGGTTGAAATGAGCAACGCCAGAGCCTCCGAACGCTGCCTCACTTCCACATGAAGAATCACCCACAGTATACCTGCTGCTTGAGGCAGGTTTCCGGACATTTTCTGCCATTAAAGGGTATCCGGGTCAGGAAGGCTCGTACCCCGTGAATCAGGGCTTCGAGATCAATAGGGGGGATTTCGAGCAAGGCGGGCCGACCGGGGTCGGTGGCGTGACGGTGGCAGATCCGTTCGCCTCAAGGCATGCGCCAGCCAGATTGCCACGAAGGCCACAAGCACCCAGCGCAGGAGAATGCCACCGGGGAGACCAAACGCCGCGAGTGAAGCAGGAGCGGCATACCAGTAGTAGATGCCCACGGCCAACGCTCCAAGGACAGGAAGGAGGCGGTGGGTTGACAAACGTAGCGCTGCTGCCAGGAACGCCGTGAGCGCCAGGCTAGCCAGCGAAAAGGAAAGAATGATCCCGTACGCAACATACCAGTGCGGTATAGCGACCTCTTCGATGTGAAAGTAGCCGAGGATGAATCCGGGGAAGGCCGCTGCAAACACTCCGAACGGGGTTCGAATCCAGTCTCGGACGGTAGTGCTGTTGCCCAGCGCCGCGCGAAGGGATTTGGAAGGATCAAGATCCAGGCACCCTTTGGCGGTGCACAGCGTGCACGGACTGCATCGGGGGTTGGGTGCGCTGATCAACGGCGCCTGCCCATACAGCTTCTCCACGGGCAGCAGCGGACAGATGGAATTACAGAATCCCCCTTTGGCGCGCACTACGAGCCCAAGACCCAACGCGAGAAGCGCCACGGCCGTCATGGTCACGCCAAGCCATACACCGCTCGTGTTGAAGATCAGATGGCGGGCCGGAACCATGACAAAAAGAAGCCCGATACCGATGGCAGCGGTTTTCGTCGTCCAGCCCTTTCTAAGGGTAAGATCCCGCTGCCGGGAAGCGAGCATATTGAGCGTAGCCAACGGACAGACACCCCGCCACAGCGCTGTGTTGACCAGGAAGGTGGCAGGAAGGACTGGAATGAGGACATACCACAGCATATCCAGGGTGATGTCAGGACGCACAAACAACCCAACAATCAAAGCCGCAAACGTCAGCAGCATGCTCCCCTGGGCAACCGACCACACCCGGCGGTAGCGAAGCGTTGGATTGGGGGAAGATAATTGCGTCCGAAAAGGCACGACATCACCAGATTGACATGGACCGGTCCCAAGGCATCACACGATGAGCCAGCGAAGGGAGATCGCATCAAAGCTGCTGTCCATACAGTCTTCCGTCAAGGGGGAATTCCCTACATCGTCCTATCCGGCAATACAACAAAAAAGGGGCGGCTGCGCAGCAGCCGCCCCTTCGGACAGTCTTGAATGTGGCAACCTGTCAGAACAGCAGGTCTGTTTCCTCTTCAGAAGGCTTGCGGAAGTACACATCGCCTTCCAGCATTTCGTCTACCGCCATTTCCGTTGGCTCCGGCTTCACCTCATACTCCAACGAAACCTTGGTCTGTTCTTCCTGGAAACGTGGGTCTTCCAATTCCTGCTCAAACCCCTCAAAATACGCCAACTTGTCGTCAAGCTCGTTCTTGATATTCGTTGAGATCTGGCGGGACCGCTTCGAAAGGATGGCTACCGACTCGAACAGGTTGCCGGTCATGGCCGCGAGGCGGTTCATATCAACGGTTTTGATCGCCATGGGAATGGGTTTTCTTCAGGTGGGGAAGCTGCGCGCCAACGCATTGGTGCACACATATAGGGACCTGCTTATTTGTCCGGACTGGGGTTCTGGTTTCCCCGTGCACACAATCTTCATACATCTTGTTGCCGACTATCCCCGCACGTAGCGCATGCCCCCCTGTTCAACTGTATTTAAGGTGGCTTTTCAGATGTCGATACTCCCGACACGCCCCACACCCAACGTGAACAGATATCATGACCTCTTCCCGCATTCTCGGTGGCCTCGTCATTCTCCTTTCTGGCACCCTGCTGTTTTCAGGATGCGACGCCGTCTCGTCCGACGCTGATAGTGAGCGTGGACTCGTGACGCTGACCGGTCAAATCCTGAACGAGGCAACCAACAACCCGGTCGCCAACGGATTCGTCCGGGTACTACCTTATGATCTGCTCTTTGAAGCCGACTCATCCGGTTCGTTCTCGTTCCAGGTGGAAGTGGACTCAACCATGGATCTGGAGGTCATCGGAAACGCCGACGGGTATGAATCGGCTTCCTATGCCGTGCTGGCCATTGCCGGCCGAACGGTGCAGGTACCTACCTTCAACCTGGTCCAGGTGGCCACCGATGTCGCTTCCTCTGGGCGGCCCTCCAATATCATCTTGCTGGATCAGAGCGCGACGGCCATCGGCGTGCGGGAATCAGGATCGGAAGAGCAGGTTCGAATGACCTTCCAACTGGCCGACTCGTTGGGACGGCCCGTCATCCTGAGTCAACGTGTCGGCGTCTCATTTCGCTTTGGCGCGCAGCCCGGCGGGGGCGAATTCCTGAGTCCTGAAGTAGGAACGACGGACAACAACGGCGTCGTGGACCTTGTAATATCATCTGGCACCCGGTCCGGCATCGTACAGGTCATTGCCGAGGCCACTGTAGAGGGCCGGCTTATTCGCAGCCAGCCCGTTGCGGTCAGCATACACGGCGGCCTGCCGGATCAGGATCATTTCAGTCTTGGACCGAGCGTTCACAATTTCCCGGGGCTGCTGGCCTTCGGACTGACGAATGCCATGAACGTCATTGTGGGAGATGCCTACAGCAACCCGGTTCGCGAGGGGACCTCTGTCTACTTCTCCACGACGCATGGCGTGGTTGGGGGCTCGACACTGACGGATGCTTCCGGTCAGGGGTCGGTGAACCTGCTGTCGGCCAATCCGCTGCCGTCCGATGGCATCGCCCACGTCACCGCGCGGACAGCAGACAACCAGCAAAACGAAGTCATCGCCGTGACGCCCGTCGTTTTCTCGGGCGCTCCGGTCATGACAATCATGCCGGGCACGGCACGGGTGAACCAGGCCTATACCATCACGCTGACCGACGTCAATGGAAATCCGCTGGCGCCGGGCACCACCCTGAGTGTTGAGGCCACGGGTACAGCCATACAAACAGGAGGAACCACCTCGGCGACCATCGACGATACCGTTTTCCTCGGCGGCATCAACTACGAACACGTGGTACGCGGGCCGGGAGTCACTGAGTTCAGTTTCGTGATCAGCGAGGATATCGACCCGGCCAACCCGGAGACGCCCGCTGTGAGTGCCATCGAAATTGTGGCATCGGGCCCCAACGGACAGCTGATTCTAGTGCTGGATGCAAGCGGTGCACCCATGACCCCTACCGACGGCGCCCGTGTTCAGCGCGCAACCGACGGCCGGTGGGAGGTGTCCATGGAGACAGGAAGCAGGGAGCGGTACTGAGGGAAGACCACCGCATCGAGAGGCGGCGGCAAGGGCTTTCCTTCACGTTTCAGTAACGTTCTTTTCCCTTGCCGTTCACAATCAAGATATCCACAATGGGTATCATT